>JANOOA010000042.1:0-2234 GCA_031421115.1 Gammaproteobacteria bacterium
CCGCGTGTTGACTTTCCGGTGCTGACGGTCACTACCGTATTGCGCGGTGCGAATCCTGACATCATTGATGCCAGCATTACCAATGTCATCGAGTCGCAACTTAATACGATTTCCGGCATTGAGCATATCCAGTCGGCATCATCTCCCAGTGTATCTGTTATTTCGCTTACATTTGAGCTGGAAAAAGATATTAATGTAGCTTTTGATGAGGTGCAAACCAAAGTCAATCAGGTGTTACGGCAGTTGCCTTCGGATATCGAACCCCCGATTGTTTCAAAAGTAGAAACCAATGCGCAACCTGTGATGTGGCTATCGTTGCGCGGTGATCGTACACTGCAACAGCTTAATCAATATGCGCGCAATGTGGTCAAGAAACGCCTGGAAACTATTAATGGTGTAGGTGAAGTACGTCTGGGCGGTAAGCGTGACCGTAATATTCGCGTTAATATTAAGCCAGAACGCATGGCCGCTTTACATGTGACAACGCAAGATATTATTAAAGCTTTTCGTGATGAGCACGTGCAGGTGCCGGGCGGGTTTCTGGTAAGTGACAAGACCGAGAGCCTGCTCAAGTTTGATTTTGAATCTCACAGTCTCGATGAGCTGCGCCATATGATCGTGGTATACCGTGAAAATGCCCCGGTGCATTTGCAGGATGTTGCCAGCATTGAAGATGGTTTGGAAGATTTCCGGCAACTGGCACATTTTAATGGCGAGGCCTCTGTCGGCCTGGGAATTATAAAAATTGCCAATACCAATACCGTGGAAATTATTGCCGAAGTAAAAAGGCGCCTGGAAAAAGAAATTATTCCACAGTTGCCTGCCGGTATGACGGTGACTGTTTCGTCGGATGATTCCATTTTTATTATGGAAATGGTTAAAACTCTCAAAGAACATCTGCTGTTGGGAACTTTGCTGGCGGCATTAGTAGTGTGGTTGTTTTTGCGCAGCATACGTTCCACGTTGATCATCGCCGTTGCCATCCCAGTATCTTTAATGGGGGCGGTGGCGGCAATTTATTTTACCGGCTACACGTTTAACGCCATGACGCTGCTGGCTATGCTTTTGCTGGTCGGCGTGGTAGTGGATGATGCGATTGTGGTGCTGGAAAATATTTTTCGCCATCGGGAAGAGGGCGATACCGATCCGGTGAATGCTGCCATCGTGGGGTCAAGCCAAGTGCAGTTTGCTGTATTGGCATCGTCATTGACGCTGGTTTCCATTTTTGCCCCGGTTGTATTCATGGGGGGCATTATCGGACGATTTTTTGAAGCATTTTCTGTGGTAGTCACTATTGGTGTATTAGTGTCATTGCTGGTTTCGCTGACTTTAACGCCGATGTTATGCTCCCGTCATCTTAAAGTATCGCGGCGTAATGGCAGAATATCTCGCAGCCTCGAAAGCATGTTTAAAAAGCTGGATAATGCCTATCGCAGATTATTGGATCTCGCGCTGCGATTCCGCTGGAGCGTGGTATTTATTACCTTATTGATTGTGGTTTCAAGTGCCTGGTTTTTTATCAATGTGGGCAAAAGTTTTGTGCCGGAAGAAGATGAAGGCCGTTTTATGGTTTTTATTAAAACGCCGTTGGGCTCAAACATTGAATACACTAACAGTCGTCTCGAGAAAATCGAGGCAGTACTCGGTAGCCATAAAGAGGTTGCTACTTATTTTACTGCGGTGGGACTAGGTCAGGCGGGGCAAGTCAATCAGGGGATAGCCTTTGTGCGCTTGGTGCCGCGTGGTCAGCGTAGCATCAAGCAGTCTGACCTGGTGGCTACGGTACGCAAGGAGTTGATGCAGATTCCTGGGGTGCGCGCTTTCGCAACCTCGGTGCCACCGATTGGCGGTATGCGTGGCGAACCATTGCAGTTTGTGGTGACCGGGCCAAGCCTCACAGAAGTAGGTCGATTGTCGACGGCACTGAAAGAGAAACTTTCTGAACAATCTGGGCTGGGTCGCTTCGATGTTGATTTGCAATTGGATTTGCCGCAAATTGAAATGACGTTGGATAAAGTGCGTGTGGCCGAACTTGGTCTGAACAGCAGAGAGGTTGCGCAGGCGGTGAATGTGATGTCGGGTGGGTTAGATGTGGCTCGCTATAATGATATGCCTGGCGATGGTGAGCGTTATGACATTCGCCTCAAGGGGGCAGAAGGTGAATTTAAACAGCTCTCGGATTTCAGCAAGATTTATTTGCGCGGACGCGAAGGTCAGATGGTGCGTCTGGACGT
>JANOOA010000043.1:0-3781 GCA_031421115.1 Gammaproteobacteria bacterium
TAGTGTAACGTACTGTTAGCCTTTATCGGCATGAAATGCATCATAAATACGCTGCGCCAGTTGCTTGCTGATACCCGGTATGGTGGCTAAATCGTCGACTGCGGCGCGCGCCACTTCCTGCATGCCTCCCAATTGATTCAGTAATAAACGGCGTCGCTTCGGCCCCATTCCGGGAATCTTTTCCAGCGCTGAGTGGCTGCGGTCTTTGGCGCGACGCTGGCGATGGCCGGTAATGGCAAACCGGTGCGCTTCATCGCGGATCTGCTGAATCAGATGTAACGCCGGAGAATCGTGCGGAAGTATAATCGGTGCATCGTTGCCGGACAAGAACAATGACTCCATACCGGGGCGGCGATCCGCCCCTTTGGCCACGCCCACCAGCGTGACCCCTACCACTTGCAGCTCTTCCAACACCTGTTGCGCCACGTTGACCTGCCCTTTACCACCGTCGACAAACAGAATATCCGGCAGCTTGCCATCGCCTTCCTGAATGCGCGTATAACGGCGCAGCAAGGCCTGACGCAACGCGGCGTAATCGTCACCGGGGGTTATATCCTGGATATTGAACCGCCGGTAATCTGACTTGAGCGGGCCATTGGCACCCCCCGTCATATCAAAGACGACACACGACGCCACGGGCAGCTCACCCTGGGTGTGACTGGTGTCAAAACATTCCAGGCGTTGCGGCAGGCTATCCAGCCCCAACGCTTCCTGCAAAGCCTCATATCGCTGGCGCATGCCCGCCTTGCTGGCCAGTTGCTGCGCCAGCGCCAATTCGGCGTTGGTGACTGCCAGCGCCAGCCACTGGGCACGGTCACCCCGCACCCGATGACTGATCGTTACTTTATGCTGAGTCTGCGCCTGCAGCGCCTCCTCCAGCAAGGGGACATCACTCAGTGCGTGATTAATGATAATTTCCGGGGGCGTCTCCCTGCCGAGATAATATTGCGGTAAAAACGCCGCAAGAATTTCAGCAGTATCGGCATTTTCAACATGGCGCGGGAAAAAAGTTTTGTTGCCGAGGTTGCGGCCGCCACGGATAAAAAATACCTGCACGCAACCTGTGCCACCCCGCGCTACACTCACCGCTACATCCACATCACCTCCGTCGCCGCTTACAAACTGTTTTTCCTGTAACTTGCGCAACGTGGAAATCTGATCGCGCAGTTGCGCGGCCTGTTCAAAGTTGAGCTGTGTGGCGGCGGTTTCCATGCGCACCACCAACTCATTAATTACCTCAGCATTTTTACCTTTGAGAAACATCACGGCATGACGCACGTCTTCCTGATAGGCTTCCTTGCTGATTAAATTTACACACGGCGCAGTACACCGCTTGATCTGATATTGCAGACAGGGTCGGGAACGATTGCGGTAAAAACTGTCTTCACATTGACGTAACAGAAATATTTTTTGCAGAAGATATACGCTGTCGCGCACCGCACCTGCAGAAGGATAGGGCCCGAAATAACGCCCTTTTTCACGCTTTGCACCACGGTGTACATTGAGGCGCGGAAAGTCATGTTGATCAGAAAGGAAAATATAGGGGTAGCTTTTGTCATCACGCAGCACGATGTTGTAACGCGGCTTGAACTCCTTGATGAGATTATTTTCAAGCAACAGCGCCTCGCCTTCGGTACGTGTCACGGTGATCTCAATGGCCTGAATATGTGCGACCAGCGCACGCGTTTTGGGTGACACGCCCGCTGCCCGGAAATAACTGGACACGCGATTTTTAAGGCTGCCCGCCTTGCCCACATAGAGCACTTCGCCGCTGCTGTTCAGCATGCGGTACACCCCAGGTTGATGGGGTAAGGTTTTAAGGAAATCCTGGGGATCGAAGCCCGATCCGATTGGGGTTAATTCCGACATTCCAACATTTTCTTCCGGCTTTACTCAAAGTTACGCACCGCCCGGCTTGCACATGCAGGACATCCTGAAATGTTGGTCGATGCATTGTCATAGATCACATAGGCCACCGCTAATTATAACAGGAATTGCTGGAGTATTAGCGCCATGACGAGCAAGGATAGATCGCGTGGACAGGTAACGCGTTTGATATTCCAGTGGCGGTGACGCTGATTAAGATTAGCATGTTGATAGCTGCCGCATTCCTTGATCAATCGCGTCCGCTCATGCCTGAAAAAAATAGCTAACGTCATGTGAAAGAGAGAAATACAACTTGATAAAATTGCGCACGCTTCCCTTTATTCGCTCTTCGTGTTTTACTCACTTGACCCTACATACAGGAATTTCATGTGCAACTGTCCGATCCCAACACTTGGCTAGACCAGCATGGCGATGTCTTGTTTCGTTATGCCCTGCTACGCGTACGCAACACCACACTGGCGGAAGACATGGTACAGGAAACCCTGCTCGCCGCCCTGAAAGCACGCTTCAGTTATGCTGGCGCATCATCAGAGCGTACCTGGCTCATCGGCATCCTCAACCACAAGGTGATTGACCACTTCCGACTCACTCACCGTGAGCGACCGCTTGAAGAAAGTCTGCCGGACGATGGGGGCATCAGCAATGAACTGTTCGACGCGGGTGGCCACTGGATGCGCACACCCTCCACTTGGTCGAACCCCGACCAGGCCTTTGAGCAACAAAAATTCTGGGAAACCCTGGCGGATTGTGTAGCGCGCCTGCCGCCGCGTTTGGCTGAGTTATTTATCCTGCGCGAAATAAACGGCATGGATACCGAAGAAGCATGTAAGGTTTTGAATATCTCCACGACTAACAATGCGTGGGTGATGCTATCGCGTGCGCGTATGCAATTGCGGCAATGCCTTGAAGTCAAATGGTTTGGACGGTGATCCTATGATGTCCTGCAAAAAAGTATCACAATTAATGTCTGCATCGCTGGATCGGTCGTTGTCGTTCAGCGAACGGCTGGGGGTGTTCACCCATTCACTGATCTGCAAAGGTTGCACGCACTATAAACAACACATGCTGTTTATCCGTGCCGCAAGTCACCGCATCGCCCGGCAGGGGGATGCGAATAACGATGGCCCTCGCTTATCGCAAGAGGCAATTTTACGAATAAAATACAAGATAATGAGTAACAGATCATGACCCTCGGTATCCTGGCGGTTTGCCTTCTCGTACTGCTGCTCGCTTGGGCAAACGGTGCTAACGACATTTCCAGAGGCGTTGCCACACTGGTAGGCAACGGCACGACCCACGCCAGGCGCGCCGTGCTGTGGGGCACGTTCTGGACCATGCTGGGCGGTCTGGCGGCGCTGGTGTGGGGCGCCGCCTTGATCAACGTCTTTACCAAAGGGTTCCTCAGCCCGAATTTCATCATTGACCTGACGTTTGTCGCAGGCGTCATCCTCGGCGCCACGGCATGGGTCGGATTTGCGACACGGGCAGGTCTACCGGTCTCCACCACCCATGCCCTGCTGGGAGGAATTGTCGGCGCGGCGCTGATGGGCACTGAAGCAGCCAACGGCGCGGGAAACCTGCACACCAGCGCCGTGGCCAGCAAGGCCTTGCTGCCACTGCTGCTCAGCCCACTCATCGCCATCGGACTGTGCGCGCTGTTATTGCTTACCATGCGTTATGTCGCCAAAAAAATCCCCGCCTGGTCACCCGGCTGCTGCCCACAGGAAGCCTGGCAAAAAAACCCGTTTGTATGCGCCGCACAGGGAAGTGCAAGTGCTGCGAAAGGCAGGATGCCGGCAGCGGCCGCCGCACAAGGAAGTGCAAGTGTTGCGGGAGGCAGGATGCCGGGAGCGACCGCTACCGAACCCCGTGCCCCCGCCACCGTTGAACGTGT
>JANOOA010000044.1:0-1930 GCA_031421115.1 Gammaproteobacteria bacterium
GCCGCCACTTGCAGCACCCAGCAATACCAGGCCACCATATATCAACAACACTACCCCCGCGCCTTTCCACAGCTTGCGCCAGCCGCTCGCTTCAGGCGCAAGCTTTTCGAGCGCGCCCATGTAGACCGCTGAAATAATCAGTAACACCGCCCATAACACCATAATAATCTGCGGTGGCACAATGCGCTCCAGCATCCACACGCCCACTGCCAGCAGCAATACACCGAACACCGCTTTGACAGCGTTCATCCAGCCCCCGGCACGCGGTAACAGCTTGCCTGCTGATGTGCCAATCGCCAGCAGCGGCAGCCCCATGCCCATGCTCAATGCAAACAGCGCTGCACCACCCAGCACCGCGTCACCGCTTTGGCCAATATAAATCAGCGCACCCGCCAGCGGCGCGGCCAGACACGGGCCAACGATTAACGCTGACAACAGGCCCATCACCGCCACGCCCGCATGGCTACCACTGCGCTGCTGGTTGCTCATATTCGCCAGTTTACTCTGCCAGCGGCTGGGCAATTGCAGCTCATAAAAACCAAACATGGACAACGCCAGCAGCACGAACACTGCAACAAAACTACCCAGTATCCACGGATTTTGAAATACCGCCTGCAAATTGCCACCAAACAATCCGGCCAAAACACCTGCGACGGCGTAGGCGAGCGCCATTGCCAGCACATACGTAAGCGACAGGGAAAACGCACGGCGCGTGCTTAGTCCTGCGCCTTGACCAACAATAATGCTGGAAAGAATCGGAATCATCGGGAACATGCACGGCGTGAACGCCAGTAACACGCCCAGACCAAAGAACGTCAACAAGGTGAGCGCCGTGTTGCCGCTGGCCAGCGAGCGGGCATAGCGATCTTGCTCGGAAAGTTCCGCATCGGTTGCGATGCTGGCTGTTTCGTCTACCAATGGTGCCGTAACAAAACTGGCATTACCCGCTGGCAATGTCAGTGTTACCTGCTTGGTAATCGGTGGATAGCAAAAACCCGCGTCGGCGCAACCCTGATAGTGCACCTCCAGCGTGATTTCTTCGGCAGCAGTGGCAGTAGCGCGGGTTACGGGCACATGAAGAGTAACCGGCTGATGATACACTTCGACGTTGCCGAAGTTGGGGTCGGCCTTCACTTCACCGCGCGGCGCGGTAAATTCCCCCACGGTAATGCCGGGCGCAGTAACAGCCGTGCCGCCCGTAGCAGCAGCGGTAATGCCGAATTTATTGCGATAAAGATAATACCCTGGGGCGATATCCCAGCGCGCGCGCACCGTGGAAGCATTAACGGCATCTACCGTTAAAACAAACGCCCGTTCGGGGTCGAGAAACTCCGTGGAGGGCGCTGAAGACAGGCCAAAGCGCTGCACCAGGGTGCCCAGTATGCCATTCCCCGGCACATCTGTGGCGGATGCAGTGAGCGGCATTACGGCGCCTACAACCGCCAGCCATACCATGAAAAATAGCCGAATCATGCTAAAACCCGATGAAATTCAATATACTGCCGCCAACTCACCCTGCCCCATCTGCGATGCCCAGCCAGTCCAGATAATCGGGCAGACCCGCGCTTAGGGAGACAGCGATAATTTCAGGAAGTTCATAAGGATGTAGCTCGAGTATGGTTTCTTCGATGGCCTCGTAATCGGCGGCCATGGCTTTAATCAGCAGCAGATGCTCCTGGCTGGTGGTACGCTGGCCTTCCCACCTATACACTGAACGCACGCCGGGAATGATATTCACGCACGCCGCCAGCTCCTCGTCCACCAAGGTATTGGCAATCGCCTCCGCCGTCTCAAGGTCGGGGCAGGCGTTTAAAATAATGTAATACTCCTGGCTCATACTGCTAAAGATACCGCATTAAAGGGTTGGTGGCAAAAGCTTAATAATGGTATTTTTTACGAAATATCTTGACGTAGAAATTCAAAAGGCTAT
>JANOOA010000045.1:0-10861 GCA_031421115.1 Gammaproteobacteria bacterium
CCAGGATATTCAATGAGCCGTTGGATATACTCTGTGACAGCTTGATCGGGGCTGATCAGTACGTTTACTGGAAAAGCACCCTCCTTGAATAGCTGAGGAAAGCTCAGGTATTCGGTGGAGCGTACGCGCGCGATTTTGGTGCGCGTGTGGAACAGCACATGTGCGATCTGGCACGCCACCATATTGGTCTCGTCACTGTTGGTGACAGCCAGAATCATGTCGGCATCTTCTGCGCCCGCGTGTTTTAGTACTTCGGGATGAGAGGCATGGCCGCATACGGTGCGCAAGTCGAGACGATCCTGCAAATTTTGCAGACATTCCATGTTGGTGTCGACCACGGTGATATCATTGGCCTCGCTGACCAGATTAGCGGCCACTGAGGAGCCCACTTGCCCGGCGCCAAGGATAATTATTTTCATTCTAGATGTCCTTTAAATCATGGCCTGACCAGGGAGTCTGCGCTGAAGTCCAGGCTTCACCTGATGCGATGGCGCGGCACATATCACTGGTCGAGTGTTTCGGGTGTGCTGCCCACATTGACGCCCAGGGCGCGCATTTTTCGGTATAAGTGGGTGCGTTCCATGCCTGCCAATTTAGCGACCTTGCTGATATTGCCTCCTGTCCCAAGTAATTGATGCTCCAGATAGGCTTTTTCGAACTGATCCCGCGCTTTTCGTAGCGGTAAATCAAAAACCTGTGGGGAGAGCGAAGCGAGGGGGGCGAAGCCGGTCAGCGTTGGTCTATACAGCTCGGGACTATCACCCAGGGCGGTTTTCACTTCTGCAACGCCAATCTCCGCATCATTGCCCAAAATTAACAGGCGCTGAACCAAATTCTTGATCTCTCTTATATTTCCAGGCCAGGTATGGTTGCGTAAACGATTTTGTGCCGCCAGGGAAAAATTACGGTACGGCAAATTTTCCTGCCGCACGAAAATATCCGTATAGTAGCTGATCAGGTCTGGCACATCTTCGCAATGTTCCCGCAAGGAGAGGATGCGCAATGGTAACACGTTAAGCTGGTAGTAGAGGTCTTCACGGAAGCGTTTGGCTTGAACTTCCAGAGCCAAATCATGGCGGGTGGCGGCGATAATGCGCGCATCCAGCTTGATGGGTTCATTGCCATCCATTCTTGAAAAATAACCATTGCGCAGGGCGCGTACCAAGCGTCCTTGCACGGATAAATTCATATCTCCAACCTCATCCAGAAATAGCGTGCCACCATTGGCTTGCTCTAGCTGTCCATAATGAATTTTACCATTTTTTTCACCACCAAAAAAATTTAGCTCGCCGAGATCGTCATCCACACCTTTGTTGTGAGAGGCCGTGTTAACGGCCATGCTGACATCAATAAAAGGACTGTGGCGTCGTGGGCTACAGTTATGCAAGTAACGGGCGAATAGTTTTTTACCGACTCCCGCTTCACCCGCAATTAATACGGGCGCTTCATGTTGGGCAATTTTTTTAACCTGCTCGCGTAATGCCTGCATTGCTGTGCTGCGACCGACAGGCTCCTCAAGCATAACGCCATGGGCGCGCAGGCCGAGATTTTCACGTTGCAATCTGTCAGCATCAAGCGCACGTTTTACGGTAACCAGCAGTTTGGCCATCGACAACGGTTTTTCCAGGAAATCGTACGCGCCCAGTCGGGTTGCTTCGACGGCAGTTTCTACCGTCGCATGGCCAGACATCATGATAACAGGGGACATGGCGCCACCTTCATTGGCCCATTCCTTCAAGAGTGAAATGCCGTCAATGTCCGGCATCCAGATATCGAGCAATATTAAATCAGGACGCCGTTCACGCCGTACGCGCTGCGCTGCCGTACCGTTTTCTGCAGTGGATACCTTGTATCCCTCGTCTTGCAGAATTTCCTTGATCAGCTCGCGTATATCACGCTCATCGTCTACAACAAGAATGTAAGCGGTGTTCATGTGCAGTTGCTCCGTAAGCCGTTAAGAAATTGCATAGGTGCTTGGACTCTGCTGACCTTCCGAATTTGTTACGGTCGCGTTAAGCCCATTAAGGACATTTTTATTTAGGAGCCGAGGCGTCGAGTACCGGTGTTGCGTCAGAGTTATGTGGCAGCGGCAAACGCAGGCTCACGCAGGCACCCCCCCCGGGATTATTTTCAGCTTTCACTACACCCCCATGCTCTTCTACGATTTTTTTTACAATGGCCAAGCCTAACCCGCTACCCTTGGATTTTCGCGTGACGCCGGGTTCGAAAAGTGTGCCAAGTATGTCGGCTGGAATGCCGGGCCCATTATCGCGGATGGTAAGCTCAATGCTGTTAAGGTCGGAGCCGTGTACCCAGCGCGTGGTAATAATGATACAGCATCCCGCGTTTTCACGCAGGGCGTCAAGAGCATTCTTAAATAAATTATGGAGCAGTTGGCGAAAGCGTCCCGCATCCGCTTCAATGGTGGGTAGTTGCTGATCCAGCTCGGTAAGTAACTGAATTTTTGAGTCATGACCACGATACAGATCCAGCACATCTTCGATCAACATATTAATGTTCAGCGGCTGCAGAACCAATTTTGGCGCGCGCGCATAATCTGAAAAAGAGTTTACCATTTCTTTCATGGCGCCCACTTGCTGAATAATGGTACGTGTGGCCCGATCTAACACGTGAGCATCTTCTTTGTTGCCGGTGTAAGCCACAATGGTGTCCAGATATTTATACCGCAAACGCTCGGCAGAGAGCTGAATCGGCGTCAGTGGATTCTTGATTTCATGAGCCAGGCGTCGCGCCACTTCGCCCCACGCGGCATCTCGCTGCGCTTGAATGAGTGCGGTAATGTCATCAAATACGGTTACATAGCCACTGTTGGTATTTACAGTATCGGGTTCGGGCGATTGCCCGTGCTGTACAGAGCGCCTGCTTTCAATGTGTGGAAGTGGCGCGCCACGACATATCAGCATCTGTCGACCACCGCTGCCGAACAGGGCTATTTCTTCGCGCCACTCCTGGGGTGCGCCAGACAAGTGTGGTAAAAGTGCGTCAGCAAAAGCGCGCAGCGGAGGATAATCGTCACTGATCTGGCGCAAAGTCTTGCCGATGTGCTGAGTGATGTCGTTGCCCAGAATCTGATTGGCTGCGAGGTTCGCAGTGCATAATATCTGTTGCGCATCGAAAGTGAGTACGCCCGATGATAACCGCGCCAGCACGGCTTCCAGATAGGCGCGCTGTTGTTCTGCCTGTTGATGGCTGAGCTGCGCCTCATCACGCGCCCGCGCGATTTTTTTTGTCATGTCATTGAAAGACGTTACCAGAAAACTTAACTCATCATGAGCGGGTAATGAGGGCAATTGTTGATCATAATCTCCGGCGGCGACGGCGCGCGTACCAATCGCCAGGACACGCACCGGCTCAGTCAGGCGGCGTGCTGAAAACAGCGCTGCCCATACCGCCATCAGCAGGCTGAGCAGCATGACCAGTGAAAGCGTCAGCGTAAAGCTGAATTTAAGCGGCTCGCGTAAATAACCCAATTCCTGATATTTCGCATACGCGGTTTGCACACCTTCAGCGAGTGTGCTCATATTACTGGCAACCGGAAACAGCGCTTGAAGTGCTTGAGGTGCGCCGCTGAGAGTGGTGCTGCGCACATTGACAATGACGCGTACATAGAGCCCGGTGTCGCGGATTGGGTCAAGTCCCACATGTGTCAACCCTTGCCGCAGGCCCAATAATATGGATTCGCTGGGTTGCAGGGGCGAAATCAGAGTGGGGTCATCGCTGCCGAATGCAATCACCTGGCCATGCATGGTCATTAAAGTTAAATCCGATGCGCCACTACGATGGCGCAGGGCATCCATGCTGGCGATGGCCTGGCTGGGAGAGACACCTTCCAGCTCGCGCGCCATCAGCTCAGTTTGGCGTAACAGATCACGCATGCGGCCATCCAGGGCGATGCGGCTTAGCTCAAGTGAATCCGTGAGCGCTTTTTCAGTACGCACATCAAACCAGCTATCAATGCCGCGTTGTAAAAAATCTACCGAGAAGTAATAGACTAATGATACCGGCACCACCGACAGAATCACGAATATTGTTACCAGCCGTACAGTGAGGCGCGAGCCTACAACCCCTTCGCGGTATTGGCGCCGCAGGCGCTGCAGGCTGATGGTAATTAACCCTACCAGTACCACTAATTCGAGAATGTTGAGAACCAGCAGAAAAGAATAGAGCTGACCAAACTGAGCGGAGTTTTTGGTGGCGCTGCTCATTAAATAGAGCGACACCAGCAATAGAAAAAACAACGTAATAACCGGAGTAATGCCGGCGCTGAGCCGTCTTAAGGTGCGAGTGACCATGTATACCACTCGCTGCTCAAGCGCCAGCCTGAGGAAATATAAGCCAATACGCGAATTGGCACAGGTAATGTTTCAAGATCAAGATGGGCGCGTAACCGCGCAAAGTATTGTGCGTCGGGTAACAGTAACTGTGCATCGAGCAGCGGAAAATTTTCAACAACACTGAGGTGGTTGAGCGCCATTTTCAAAGTCTGAAAACTGGCGTGAACCCCGGTGTTGGTGTTTTTAACCAGGTATTGCTGGGTGAGTGCATGATAGGAAAGTTGATAGCCCTGTTCAATGCTGGCGATTTTTTCTGCCCACAGGTATTCCCGTTGACGGAGCACCTCGATGTTTAAGGTGATAGTCAGCGGTATGCCTTTTTGTAGCGCACCGAGTGCTTCTTCACTGAGTTGATAAGAGAGGCGCGTATTCAGACGGTACACTTTATCCACCAGTGTGGTTTCAGCGCTACGCACGGCGAACTCGCCAGCGGGCTCCTCCGCCCAGGCAAGGCCAAGATATAAAAAGCATACCAAAAACAATACCAGGGGCGTTATTTTGTGGTGGGTGTATGCTGAATCAGTGTTCCATTTTTTCATGATTTCAGTAATCACACGTAGCGGAGCCGCGTTCCTTCGTTCGTCATGTTCAGGATTATTTCAACGCCACCATCGTGGCTTCAGCGAATTTATAGAGGCGCCCTTTTTATTAGCTGCGCATAATAAAATCCATCCATGGCATCTTCACCTGGCAATACCTGTCGCCCCACTTCCATGGGGCGACCCCAATCGGCAACGATGGGCTGTTCTTGCGCATCAGGGTGATTTGCCAGAAATCGGATAATTTGTTGTTGGTTTTCTTGAGGCAGGATAGAGCAAGTGACATATAAAAGCATCCCCCCGCCGTCCTTTTCTTGACGAAGTAATGGCCATAACGCTTCAAGAATGCGTGCCTGCTGTTCTGCCAATGTGGCAATGTCTTCGACGCGACGCAGATATTTGATGTCGGCGTGGCGACGTATCACGCCAGTGGCGGAACACGGTGCGTCCAGTAAAATACTGTCAAATGGAATGCCATCCCACCAGGTAGCGGGAGTGGCTGCATCACCTTGCTGCACGCGGGCAGATAATCCCAACCGTTGCAGCGTTTCCCTTGTGCGTTTCAGGCGTTGACCATCATTATCCAGTGCGGTGAGTGCAATACCGGGTTGCGACTCCAGAATATGCGCGGTTTTTCCGCCGGGGGCGGCGCAGGCGTCCAGCAGCCGTTGCCCGGGCCGCGGCGGTTCTTGCGCATCCCTGCGCTCACCGCATTTGGGCGTCCTGCCCGGCGCATTAATTAACTGCGCCGCCAGTTGCGCGGCGGCATCTTGCACCGATACCCAACCGTCTCTAAAGCCGGGCAGGCGTTCCACATCCATTGGCTGCGCCAAAGTAATGCCGTGGGATGTATGAAGCGCGGCGTAAGCTTCAATGCCTGCGGCCTGTAATGCCTGCAAATATGCGGCACGATCCATGTGCCGCGCATTAACGCGTAGCGTCATGGGGGGATGCTGGTTGTTGGCGGTGACAATGGCATGCCAGTGCGACGTGCATGGATGCACAAGTGTCGCCAGAGGCAGGATGCCGGAAGCGACCGACGTGCATGGATGCACAAGTGTCGCCAGAGGCAGGATGCCGGAAGCGACCGCAGGCCAGGCAGCCTTAATGGCATTAAGCAGCCACGCGGGATGAGCGCATGCCGCGGCCTCGTCACGATCAACTTCTGCGGCCAGGCGCTGTGCATCGCGCACATAGCCGCGCAGCACGGCATTGACCAGGCCACTCGCCCACGCTTTGTTCAAGGCTTTAGCGGCAGACACTGTTTCAGTCACGGCCGCATGATCCGGGGTGCGCATATAAATCAGTTGATACAAACCCAGCAACAGCAGGGTATGAATATTGGCATCGCGCGCCTTGAGTGGTTTGCGCATCAAGAGTTGCAATAGTGCAGTCAAACGGGGCTGCCAGCGCAGCACGCCGTAGCACAGCTCCTGCGCCAGCGCGCGTTCACTGGCCTGTTTGGCCGCTTCCGGCATCCTGCCTCCCACGGCACTTGCAGAACCCTTCGCTTGCGCTCTTCCCTGTGCGGCGTCAGAAGGGGGGAGTTGTGCCAGGCATTGCGGTAGCGCTGCACTTAATGAGCGTCGCTCAAACAAAACTTGCACCAGAACTTCAGCAGCGAGTGCGCGGGTACTCATGTTAGGGTAACGCCCACCGTCACCAAGGTGCGGTTGGCATTCAGGAAATCAGCTACCGCCATGGGCCGCCCCCCCGGTAATTGCAATTGCAGCAAGCGCAACACGCCATTTCCTGTGACCACGTCGATGCCTTCGCGGTGTGCGGCGATTATTGTGCCTGGGGTGGTGCCCTGCGGTTGCGCGTGCGGGGTATTAAGCGCGAGTGCTGTTAGAATGAGTAGCGGCTGTGTGTCACCCATCTGCGCACGCGCCGTGGGTTTTGGGCTGAAGGCGCGCACCTTGCGCTCGATATCAATCGCGGATTGGCTCCAATCTATCTGCGTTTCGGCCTTGTCGATTTTAGCGGCGTAACACGCCAGCATATTATCCTGGGCGATGGGTTGCGCTGTACCTGCGTCGAGTTGCTCCAGCACGGGCAGCAGCGCGTGTACACCCAGCATCGCCAGGCGATCATGCAGCGTCTGCGTGGTGTCGTCGGGCAAGATCGGGCACGTCACCCTGGATAGCATCGCGCCGGTGTCCAGCCCAACGTCCATCTGCATGATGGTCACGCCTGTTTTGCTATCACCCGCCAGGATCGCGCGATGTATCGGCGCGGCACCGCGCCAGCGCGGCAACAGCGACGCATGAATATTCACGCAGCCCAAACGCGGCGCGGCCAGCACGGCAGGTGGCAGCAGCAAGCCATATGCCGCCACCACCATCACATCCGCCTGCAAGGCGCGTAACTCTGCCTGCGCCTCGGGCGATTTCAGGCTGGCGGGTTGATGTACTGGAATGTCATGCTGTAATGCCAGTTGCTTAACGGGGCTGGCCTTCAGTGCGCGGCCGCGTCCGGCAGGGCGATCCGGCTGCGTGTACACCGCGCAGACGTGATGGTGCGGTGAGCGCAACAAGGCTTCCAGCGCCGCCACGGCAAATTCTGGCGTACCGGCATAAATAATTTTTAGAGTGTTGGTCACGGGGGTTATAAAGTCTGGCGGCGCTGTTTTTCAAGCTTTTTGCGGATACGCTGCCGCTTCATTTCCGAGAGATAATCCACAAACAGCTTGCCCTCAAGATGATCAATTTCGTGCTGTATACATACCGCCAAAATGTCATCCACCTCCATGTCGAGCGGTTTGCCATCCCGTCCCAGCGCCTTCACGCGAATCTGCTGGGCGCGCTCTACCGGCTCAAAAATCCCCGGCACCGACAAGCAGCCTTCTTCCATGGTTTCGATGCCATCTTTTCGCACTATTTCAGGGTTAATCAGGCATAAAGGTGCTTGGCGATTTTCTGATATATCTATTACAATCAATCTTTTGAATACGTTCACTTGCGGCGCAGCCAAGCCGATACCCGGTGCCTGATACATGGTTTCAAGCATGTCATCCACCAGCCTGCGAATCGTGTCATCCATCCGTGGTATCGGCAGAGACTTGCCACGCAAGCGCGGGTCAGGGTAGTACAAAAGAGAAAGAATGGCCATGGCAAAGAAATCCGTAGTTAACTTAATTGATCCATCGTCCGATATAGAAAGTGAGATGATCAGCAGACGTTGCCCTGCGAGTTTTGGCGGTTTAACCCAGATTTCCCATTAGGTCTCTACTGCGGCCGTACAAAGCACATTTTCAGCACCTTGTACGCCCTCGCTACGAGAGCTAATGGAAAATCTGGGTTTAAAGCGTTGGCTGAATTCATCCGATGGATATTATAATCCTAAAAACGGTTGTCCTCATCAGGATTTTGGACATCGGGATTTCAGGCGCCGTTTTTTAGAATAACGGATTGGGTAATGGACTGGGTGTGCCACACCGGACGCCACCTTCAAAAGGATAGTTATGTTTATTATTAAGGCGTTTACCACAAAGACATGTTTAGCAGCCTTGCTGGTGTTGGTCGTGGGTGCCATTACCCCTGCCGCACACGCAGAGACCGTGGCGCTTAACCCCGATCATCCTGACCACCATACGGTGGTGAGAGGCGACACGCTGTGGGGCATTTCAGCGCGATTTTTGCGGGATCCATGGCGGTGGCAAGAGGTTTGGCGTATTAACCCGGATATTCAGAATCCGCACCGCATTTACCCCGGTGATGTAGTATTTTTAACGATGCAGGACGGTCGGCCGGTGTTGCAGGTGAAGCCGGGGTTGGCACAGCCTTCAACCGCACCACCACCCGCTGGCCTGCGGGTGGTGAAGCTGTCACCCCAGGTGCGTATGGCAGGGCTTGAGTTGGCCATTCCCACTATCCCCATGGAGGTCATCAGCCCGTTTTTGCTGCGCGCACGGGTGGTGACGCAACAGGAAATGAATGATGCGCCCTACGTGGTATCGTTTGAAGAAGGGCGCGTCTCCAGCGGCATGGGCCAAAAGGCCTATGTGCGCAACCTGGCTGATAATGCTGGTATGCAGTTTGGCGTATTTCATCAAACCATCGCCTATCGCAACCCCGGCGCCAAGAAAGATGACATCCTTGGATACGAAGCGATTCAGGTGGCTGAGGCTCGCGTCGATCGTTTTGGCGACCCCGCTACCCTGATGCTGACGGCTTCTTACCGTGAAACCCTGCTCGGCGATCGATTGTTACCGATGAATCAGGAAGAAATCAGCCCCTTTTTACTGCCGCGTGCCTATGACAAATCCACCGCCGGCAAGATTGTGGCCGTGGTCGACGGTGTTTCCAAAATCGGGCAATATCAGGTAGTGGCGATTAATCTGGGCACACGTGACGGCGTCGAGCCAGGCCACGTGTTTATTGTTAATCAGGCGGGCGCCCAGATCAGGGATAACGTACAGCCGGTGCGCAAGGGTGAGATTGTCACGCTGCCAGAAGAACGAGCGGGCGTGCTCCTGGTGTTTCGCCCGTTTGAGCGCGTCAGCTATGCACTGGTGGTCACGGCGGAAAAGGAAATCCGCCAATATGACGCGATAGTAGCGCCATGATAAAATCCCCCCTGCCCCCTTTTTCAAAGAGGGGTGGATTACACACTGTAGCAACGAGGAACCGCCACCCCCCTTTGAAAAAGGGGGGCAGGGGGGATTATAATGACCGAAAAGCCCAATGATGTACCTGATCTTGCCTACTGGCTGGCGTTATTGCATGCGCCCGGTGTTGGCCCCATCACCTTCCTCGCTTTGCTTGATTATTACATTACGCCACGTGCCGTGTTTGAGGGGGGCACCCACAACGGCCTGACGCCGCCGCGTCTCGGTGGCGCCACCTTGGCGTATCTGCGTAACCCCGATTGGGCTGCCGTCGAAAAAGACCTCGCCTGGCAGGCGCAGCCCGACAACCACATCATCACCCTGCATGATCCCGCCTATCCGCCCCTGCTCAAGCAGATTGCCGATGCCCCACCCCTGTTGTTTGTGCGCGGCCAGCCCAGTGTGCTGGTGCGGCCTCAGCTCGCCATGGTGGGGAGCCGTAATCCGTCTGCTGGGGGTAAAGAGATCGCCCATGACTTTGCGCGGCATCTGGCTGGCGCCGGACTCACCATCACCAGCGGTCTGGCGCTGGGGATAGATGCCGCCAGCCATCAAGGTGCCTTAAGTGCTGGCGGCCCCACCGTCGCGGTGACCGGCACCGGGCTGGATCGTGTCTATCCGGCGCGACACCGTGATCTGGCGCATCGCATCGCCGCCCACGGCGTCCTGGTGTCGGAATTCCCCCCGGGTACACCGCCCCTGGCAGAAAACTTTCCCCGGCGTAACCGTATAATCAGCGGTCTGAGTGTTGGTGTGCTGGTGGTGGAAGCCGCGTTGCAAAGCGGTTCCCTGATCACTGCCCGTTTAGCGGGAGATCAGGGTCGCGAAGTCTTCGCCATTCCCGGCTCCATCCACAACCCGCTGGCACGGGGTTGCCATGCATTAATCCGCCAAGGTGCCAAATTAGTGGAGAATGTGCATGATATACTTGAGGAGTTAGGCACTTGTTTTATAGCAAAGGGGCTTAATATGCAGGGTGATTCTCCCCCGCACGAAATTGACTTTGAGCCTGACATGGGGGATGCGGTTGATGATAATCAATTGAAATTACTCAGTTTTATGGACTTTTCACCCGCTTCTGTCGATGTTCTGGTAGGACGAAGTGGGTTGACGCCAGAACAGGTTTCCTCCATGCTTTTGGTATTGGAATTGCATGATAGGGTTGAATCGGTGGCCGGTGGGCTTTATATACGCAGGAGGTCCTGAAGTGAAAGAAAATGTGTTGGATATCCTGATGTACCTGTTTGAAAACTATCTTGAAGGTGAATTGGAGTTTACCTCCAACCAGGAAGCGCTAAAAAAAGAGTTGATCGAGGCCGGTTTCCATTATGGTGAAATCGACAAAGCCTTTGCGTGGC
>JANOOA010000046.1:0-2130 GCA_031421115.1 Gammaproteobacteria bacterium
CGTAGGCTTTGTATTCGCCTCCGTGAAGCCCAGCCATGACCTTGGTCAGGGCGGCCGTCAGCGTGGTCTTGCCATGATCAACGTGACCTATCGTGCCCACGTTGATGTGGGGCTTGGTACGCTCAAATTTTCCCTTGGACACGGCTTTTTACCTCACAAAAAAATTAATTAATTATATAATCTCAGACCGACTTAAGCTGATGCTTTTTTGATGATCGCTTCAGCAATGCTATTAGGCACTTCGCCATACTTGCCAAACTCCATCGAATAGGTTGCGCGCCCTTGCGTAGCCGACCGCAAATCAGTCGCGTAGCCAAACATTTCGGACAGCGGCACTTCTGCGCTCACGGTTTTGCCTGCAGCGACATCATCCATACCCAACACCACACCACGGCGACGATTCAAATCGCCCATCACATCACCCATGTAATCTTCCGGGGTAGAGACTTCAACCTTCATAATCGGCTCCAACAACACCGCGCCCGCTTTGCGCGCACCTTCTTTGAAGCCCATCGATCCCGCGATTTTGAACGCCATTTCGTTAGAGTCAACATCATGGTATGAGCCATCAAACAGGGTTACGCTGACATCCACCACCGGGAAGCCGGCGATGACGCCATTCTTCATCTGCTCCTGGATACCCTTATCCACCGCGCCGACATATTCGCGAGGCACAGACCCACCCACAACGGCGTTGACAAATTCATAGCCCGCACCCGGCTCACGCGGCGCGATGCGCAACCACACATGCCCATATTGGCCACGACCACCGGACTGGCGAACAAACTTACCTTCCTGCTCGACTGTCTTGCGGATGGTTTCACGGTACGCCACCTGTGGCGCACCAACATTAGCTTCAACCTTGAACTCGCGCTTCATGCGGTCAACGATAATTTCAAGGTGCAGCTCGCCCATGCCGGAAATAATGGTCTGCCCAGACTCTTCATCGGTATGCACACGGAAAGACGGATCTTCAGCGGCCAGCTTGGAAAGCGCAAAACCCATTTTTTCCTGGTCAGTCTTGGTCTTGGGCTCAAGCGCCTGGGAGATAACAGGCTCAGGGAAAATCATACGCTCGAGGATTATAACATTTTTCAGGTCAGATAGGGTATCCCCGGTTGTAACATCTTTCAGACCTACGGCGGCGGCAATGTCACCGGCACGCACTTCTTTGATTTCGTCGCGGTGATTGGCGTGCATCTGCAACAGGCGACCAATGCGCTCTTTGCGATCTTTAATCGGGTTGTACAACGTGTCACCGGAATTCAACACGCCGGAATAGACGCGGAAGAAGGTGAGCGTACCCACGAACGGATCGGTCGCAATCTTGAACGCCAGCGCAGCAAACGGCTCTTCATCTTTCGGGTGACGATACACCACAGTGCCGGCGGCATCATCGAGCATGCCCTTCACCGGCAACACATCGGTAGGCGCGGGCAGGTATTCAATCACGCCGTCCAGCATCGCCTGAACACCCTTGTTCTTGAATGCAGAGCCACACAAAACCAAAACAATTTCATTCTTCAGCGAGCGGGCACGCAAGCCGCGCTTGATCTCTTCAATGGAAAGTTCTTCACCTTCCAGGTACTTGCTCATCAAGCCTTCATCGGCCTCGGCGGCGGCTTCGATCATCTTGTCGCGCCACTCCTGGCAGGCAGCAACCATGTGCGCAGGGATGTCACGCTCTTCAAAGGTCATGCCCAGCGTGGCGTCATCCCAGTGGATGGCCCTCATCTTAACAAGATCCACCACGCCTTCGTATTTCTCCTCAGCGCCAATCGGCAACTGGATGGGCACTGGATTAGCACCCAGACGTTTCCTGATCTGCTCAACAACGCGCAGGAAGTTGGCACCCGCACGATCCATCTTGTTGACGAAGGCAATGCGCGGCACACGGTATTTATTAGCCTGGCGCCATACCGTTTCAGACTGCGGCTCTACGCCACCCACAGCACAGAACAGGGCACACGCGCCGTCAAGCACCCGCAGGGAACGCTCTACTTCAATAGTGAAATCGACGTGGCCTGGAGTATCAATAATGTTAATGCGATGCGAAGGAAACTGTTTGGCCATACCGGACCAGTAGCAGGTGGTGGCGGCAGAGGTAATGGTAATGCCACGCTCTTGCTC
>JANOOA010000047.1:0-1936 GCA_031421115.1 Gammaproteobacteria bacterium
AACAGCGTCATGCAAAGCGCCATCACCATGGCCGGGCAGGCGTTTAGTGACACTCCCACCGAAACTAGCTATGTGCTGGCCGGTCAGACTAATCTGATGGATTTTACAGAACTGTCCAATCTTGGTAAACTGCGTCAACTATTTGATGCGTTTAGTAAAAAAAATGACATCTTGCACTTGCTGGATCAGTGCTTGCGCGCTGAATCCGTGCAGGCGTTTATTGGCGCCGAATCCGGCCACAAAGCACTGGAAGAGTGCAGTGTCGTCACCGCGCCCTATATGATTGAGGGGAAGTTGGTGGGGGTGCTGGGGGTCATTGGCCCGACCCGCATGGCATATGACAGGATTATTCCACTTGTAGATGTCACCGCAAAATTATTAAGTGCGGCTCTGAGCCAGCGCCCTTGAGTTAATATTGGCTGCCCCCATGTTCAAGGCAGTTTAATGCGGATTTAATTTGGAGATGAGAAGTGACGGCTACACAAGAGAATTTTAAAGAATCCATGAACGATCCCATAAAAGATACCGACGCCCACAATCAGGCTGGCAGCCAGGCTGACGCAGAAAATATCGTCGAATCCGTGTCATACGAGCAACTGTTATTGACGTTGCAAGAGACTCGTGCCCAAGCAGATGAGCACCGCGATCAACTCTTGCGCACCCGCGCTGAAATGGAAAATCTGCGCCGCCGCGCCGAGCGTGATCTGGAAAATGCCCATAAATATGGCCTGGAACGCTTCATCAACGAAATTCTGCCGGTAAAAGACAGCCTGGAAATGGGTTTACTGGTGGTCAGTAAAGATTCGGCGGAAGCTGTAGATATGGATAAAGTGCGTGAAGGCATGGATCTCACGCTCAAAATGATGCAGGCGCTGCTGCAGAAAATGGCCGTGCGCGAAATCAACCCTCTGGGTGAAAAATTTAACCCAGACAGGCACCAGGCAATGATGGCTCAAGAAACAACAGATGCTGAACCTAATACCGTCCTGGCCGTGTATCAGAAAGGTTACTCATTAAACGACCGGGTCGTGCGTCCCGCCATGGTCGTCGTATCCAAGGCACCCCAATAACATGCGTGCTTGCCATTGCATGCAATGCCCTTGAAATTATATTAAGAACCCCCATTTATTCAGGCATACGCATTCCTTCTTAAACTTATATATAGCATTAAATCGTCAGGAGATATCAGCATATGGGTAAAATTATTGGCATTGACTTGGGTACCACCAACTCCTGCGTTGCAGTGATGGAAGGTGGTAAGCCGCGTGTTATCGAAAATGCCGAAGGCACGCGCACCACACCGTCGATTGTAGCCTACACAGAAGACGGTGAAATCCTGGTCGGTCAGGCGGCCAAGCGTCAGGCCGTCACCAATCCTACCAATACACTGTTTGCGGTAAAACGCTTAATCGGTCGTAAATTCGCCGACGATGTCGTGCAACGCGATATCAAAATGGTGCCCTACAACATCATGGCCGCCGATAATGGTGATGCGTGGGTGCAGGTGCAGGGTAACAGGCGTATGGCCCCGCCGGAAATTGCGGCGCGTGTGCTGATGAAAATGAAAAAGACTGCCGAAGATTATCTGGGTGAGCCGGTGACGGAGGCCGTGATCACCGTGCCTGCGTATTTTAACGATTCACAACGTCAGGCGACCAAAGATGCTGGCAAGATTGCCGGCCTGGACGTCAAGCGCATTATTAATGAGCCTACCGCTGCGGCCTTGGCGTTTGGTATGGATAAAAAGCCCGGCGAAAGCAAAATCGCAGTGTACGATCTGGGCGGTGGCACGTTTGATATTTCCATTATTGAAATTGCCGAAGTGGATGGCGAACATCAGTTTGAGGTGTTGTCTACTAATGGCGATACCTTCCTCGGCGGCGAAGATTTTGATTCGCGCCTGATCGAATATCTAGCCGCAGAATTTAAAAAAGAC
>JANOOA010000048.1:0-2663 GCA_031421115.1 Gammaproteobacteria bacterium
ATGGTCAGCGTCAAACCGGTCCAGAGCCAGGTCTTGCGCAATTTCCAACGCCTGTGACTCCGCCAGATTCATATCGCGCACACGGGTAATGCCCAGCCGGTTGCTCAGCACACGCCCGCGCGAGGCGGGTTGGAACTCCACCTCAACTCCTGTGGCGTGATAGCGAGTTGTCACCATGCGGTGCCACCGAACTGGTGGCCTTCGTCTTCCGCCGTGCGCAACTGCGCGGCATCTGGCAAGCCCTGCCACACCAGTCCGGCGGGCTTTTCGGCCACGCCCAAACCAGTGGTGCCGCTCTGGGTGTTGGCCGTGGCGGAATAGGACTCCCAAAAACTGCCTAGCATGCCACCGCGCGTCGATTTGAATTCGGTGGCTATGCTTTCTCCCGTGGGCTTTAGCGCAGATAAAAGATCAACCTGGTGAAACGCTCCATCCGGAGAATCCATCGGCGACAAAGATGCGCAGGGCCTGCAAGAATTGCAAGGTTTCTGGACGATGGTGGAAGTGGGATTCATCGAACCACTTTGCTCAGGACGTACCTGACACAGGATGCTTGCCCAGGTCGTTCGGGAACTCGTCTAAGCGTGCGTTATTACGAAAGGTAAGGGTGACCTCACCTGTGGTCTTTCGACCAGTCCAGTATGTGCCTTTGAGCTTATTAACTGGCGTACCTACCACTTCAAAAACGACGGTGCCATCATGTGGTTGGCTGCGATGTTGAACCGTTGGAAGCGGAGAACTGTGGTAGCAATAGCCCAGCATTCGGACCTGCTCATCACCGTCCAGCCAAAAGTCGGCCAGAAAACTTCGGCTAGTCATCTCGGCAGTTCGCATCACACAGCTGATCTTGGTAAACGATTGCTTGACTGTGAGAATGACGGGTATCGCCGCAAGCACCGCGCCAGTTTTAGGGTCCTGCCAAGTTGTTTGCAAAGCACCTTCCCAAGTTCCGTTGATGTCCGGAAATGGAACCAGCCATCCGCGAAACACTCGCCACCGCCACATGTAAGAAGCGAAAAGTCCCACCACAACAAGAACGAGGGGTATCGCTTTGTACCCAAGCACAAGCGCACTCCACAGATCGCTAACGCCAACATCGCTAAGCAAAGCAACGAGGCAAAAACTTGTCGCAAAAAGCCCAAATATCGCAAACGAAAAGGTCTTGAGATTTAAATTCTTCATTCGAATCCTATGTAGTCCCACGTGGCCTGCAGAAAATCATTCGCTTGTTGTCTAGTCCAAGGCTGATCATCTCGAAAAAGATACTTCAGTTCGTTGACTTCACCCCATTCTGAACACTCAGCATCACTCCGAGTACGGTTCCATAGATTTGCAAGAACGTACCGCACATCGGCTGAATAAGTGGCGTGTTTGAAAGCTTCGTTGGGCGCGTTCCATACGAGACACTCAATCAAAAATGAACTTGCACTTTCAGCAACAGAGATGCCTTCATCTCGCATGACGTAACGCAATCGTTTGAGAATCCTGACTACCCTTTTGTAGTGCCGTTTGCACGCGTCATTTTTCTCGATCCCATTTGCATAATTTTGTTCCGGCCAGTTCTTGACCATAAGGCCCTTGTCAGGCAAGAACGCAACCCCGCTGAAATAGTGTGCGGTGCCATCCGCGTTGAGTCCATCTGTATATCGGCGATGCTCGAAGGTCGGCACCACGTCGGCATCAATGCGATACGTGTTTGCATGAACATCAAATGCTTTGTTCCCCCGTGTTACTCCAGCGTTGCCGAAGTAATCGGCAAGTGCTTCGCCAACCATGTCCTTGAACTCTGCATATGACAACTGACTGGCGACGTTCCCAAAGTCCTCACGACGTTTGTCACTTGGGTAATCGTCAAAAAATACCTCGTTGTGGCGCACACAAATATCAACATCACTGTCACGCCGAACATTGGTTCGAGCTCGATAGGAGCCTTGCGAGAAAACAGAAATATTCAATCCGCCCAATCCATCGTGAGCCCTCAGGGCTTTGCGCACGGCTACTTCAGCGTTTTCGCACCTTCCCGTCTCTGTAGTACTTGGCCCCATGGACCAGGATTCGAATGTCTCTTCAGTAATGGTCATTTGGAGAATCCCGTTTGGGCAGATTTTGAGGAGAAATGAGTTCGGACAGCAGCTTAACGCAGCCGCTCAGCGCCTTGAACGTTTGCGTTAACCTATGTTTTAACCGCACTAAAAAAAGAAAGGCGACGATCGACTTCGGGGAGGATACGTTTCTGTTCATCCGCCGGCAGAACGCGGATCGCAAAGCGTTTTACGTCGCAACGTCGACACCAGACCGGGCAAATTTCAAACAAAATAGGCCGCTAGACCAGAATATACCTGCACGAGCAGCTCTTATTTTGATAGCGACAGCGAGCAACTTCACAACCGCGCCCCCCCCCCGCGCCGCCTCAAAACTGCTCCGTATCCACCTCGCTCTGCGACTGCGCGTTGTAGCGCCCGCCGGTCACCGTCTTCTCGTTGATCAGCGCATCGAGCTTCGCCATGACGGACGGGCTCAATGTCACATTGACCGCAGCCAGGTCTTCGGCCAGGTGCGCCAGGCTGGTCGTGCCGGGGATAGGGATGATGTTTTCGTCGCGGTGCAGCAACCACGCCAGCGCAAGCTGCGCCGGCGTACACCCGGCCTCGGCAGCCAGCGCT
>JANOOA010000049.1:0-2579 GCA_031421115.1 Gammaproteobacteria bacterium
TAACGAATAATGGCAATCACTTCATCCAGATTCAGATAAGCAATCAGCAAGCCATCGAGAATATGCAGGCGTTGCACGACTTTATCGAGACGGTATTGCAGGCGACGACGTACCGTTGTGGTACGGAAAGTTAACCATTCACTTAAAATATCGCGCAGATTTTTAACCTGCGGTCGGCCATTGATACCGATCATATTCAGGTTAACGCGGTAGCTGCGCTCAAGATCAGTAGTGGCAAACAGATGATTCATCAACGCTTCCAGATCAACACGATTAGAGCGCGGCACAATTACCAGGCGCGTGAGATTTTCATGGTCTGACTCATCGCGCAGATCTTCCACCATGGGCAGCTTCTTGGCATTCATTTGAGCGGCAATCTGCTCTAATATCCTGGAGCCTGACACCTGGTGCGGCAAGGCAGTGATAACAATGCCATCCCCTTCTTTTTCGTAACGCGCACGCATGCGCACGCTGCCATTGCCAGTATGATACATACGCAGTATGTCAGCACGGGGCGTAATGATCTCAGCATCCGTGGGAAAATCGGGGCCCTGAACATGCTCACACAGTTGCTCGATGGTGGCGTTAGGCTCATCAAGCAAAAGAATGCACGCAGCCGCAACCTCACGTGCGTTATGCGGTGGAATATCGGTGGCCATACCCACGGCAATACCCGTGGTGCCATTCAGCAGCACATGCGGCAAACGCGCGGGCAGCAATGCGGGCTCATCCAGAGTAGCGTCAAAGTTCGGCACCCATTCAATAGTGCCTTGCCCCAACTCTGCCAGCAACACTTCGGAAAATCGCCCCAGCCGCGCTTCGGTGTAACGCATCGCGGCAAATGATTTAGGATCATCAGGCGAACCCCAGTTACCTTGACCATCCACCAGCGGATAACGGTATGAAAATGGTTGCGCCATCAGCACCATAGCTTCATAACACGCCACATCACCGTGCGGATGGAACTTACCCAACACATCACCGATGGTACGCGCCGATTTTTTATGTTTGGCGGCGGCCGACAAACCCAGCTCAGACATCGCATAAATAATGCGGCGCTGCACTGGCTTTAATCCGTCACCAATATGCGGCAAGGCACGATCAAGAATCACGTACATGGAATAATCCAGGTACGCTTTTTCGGTGAACGTCCTGAGCGGCTGGCGCTCGACGCCTTCAAAATTTATTGCTGGGGTTTTAGTCATTATCTATTAGTTTTATCTTCATTACGATTATTGGGGCTTGCGTTGATTTTCCAGCCAAATATACAGGAGTACCATTCTGCTATTAAATATATATTCTCCCTGAATCTCGCCAGAACGAAGCACACCCAATGTTTTCATTTTTTGTAGAAAATTATTGAATTTCTTTTTTTCAGATTCAATCAAATCTGTCGCAATATCGGCCTTTATAAAGCTCATCGAGGAGGAAAACTTACTTGTTGTAATTTTCGCTAAAATGGAATGATAGCCCTTACTTCGAAGTGCTTTATATACTTGTTGATCGACATATTTTTTTCCTACCTCATCAGCGGCCAAAACTATCGCTTTAGTTGCATCCATCATCTCCACGACACCATCCTTGTCCATCCAGTAGGCTGCATCGCCAATCAAATGCATGATCTTTGGAAACCCGGCTGAATATTCGATGAACGTCCGCATTGCATCCGGCTCAACCTGCATATTAACTGACGCGAAAGCCCGCTCAAAAAACTGTTTCATCTCCTCTGGATTCATGGCATCAATTTCGATGACATCAAAAATGCGATCAACCGGCTCATGCATCTGGATCATTTCACGGCGACGTTCTTCAACGCCGCACAGCATCAGAAGTAGCGGCAAGGGCTCATGGGACAGTGCGTTAGTGTCAACAAGGCCTTTAATAAAATGAGAAAACTGGGAGTTTTTTGTTATGCCATTGATTTCATCCAAAACCAGAAATATTCCTTTAACGCCCGTTTCTCGCAGATGTTCCCGGACCTCGGAGAGAAACCCGAGCATACCAAAGGGGGTGGCAAGATTTGGGGCATCCTGCCTAAAGGCCTCTGCGTTAAGGGTGATGCCAAAAAACTCCTGTTTACCAATGTATTTAGCCAGCCAGTTGCGAACTTTCTCTGATCTTTTTGGGTCGAATGCGCCCGAACGTAGCGTAGCCTCCAATACCGCTTTTGCTACATCTATAAGATCTTTAGCACCACCCAAGGGTGCGTGAATGCCATGTAGCCCATTGCGAGTTTCTGCTATCCGTTGGACATAACCCGCAATCGAGCTTTTTCCGATACCATACTCACCCTGAATAAACATTGCGACAGGTTTACCCGCCGCAACCTGGCCTACGCCACGCGTCAGAATTCTTTCAATTTGCGTCGCTCTACCGGCAAAAAATTCCACCGGGACGGGTTGCCCTGGATAAAAGGGGCTCTTGTTTTTTATGATGTCAGCCATGGTACGCTTTTATAAGCAATGGTTTTACAAAACATCGGCAAGATTTCCCTTGTCTTCCAACCACACCTTGCGGTCTGACGCACGCTTTTTTGCCAGCAGCATATCAATCAGGCTATCTGTTTTATCGTTCTTGTC
>JANOOA010000050.1:0-6527 GCA_031421115.1 Gammaproteobacteria bacterium
GCCGCCAATTGTAGTGTCCGCAGTGAGGCTCACGCCACAGCGGCCGTAAGCACACCTTGAAAACTCGTAAATCAGCATGACTATTTATGTGGAGGTAAACATGTATAAGCATATTCTGGTTCCTGTCGATGGCAGTAGTACATCTGATCTCGCTGTGCAGGAAGCGATTAAATTGGCTGCCAATCAACAGGCCCAATTACGTTTCGTGCATGTGGTGGAAAATGCGCGCGTTTTCTGGTACGACGAAGGCTATGTCGATGCGATGATTCTCCAGCAAACAGCGTTGCGCGAGGCGGGCAAAAACATACTTGGCAAGGCCGAGGCTCTGGCCAGCCAGGCAGGACTCACATCCCAAACAACGCTTCTTGACGCCAATAGCGAGCGCATTGCCCGAGTGATTGTGGAAGAGACCAAACGCTGGCCCGCTGATGTCATCGTCATGGGAACCCATGGCCGCCGTGGCTTCGATCATTTGCTTTTCGGCAGCGTTGCCGAAAGTGTGTTGCGCATCGCGCCGATACCGATTTTGTTGATTCGCGGAGCCAAGGAGCATTGAATTACGAGAGCTGCCAACATGGAGACTTCCATTGAACGCCGATGAAATAACCCTCTTTGCCCTCAATGCCAGCCGCGAATTTGGCCTGCGGGTCAGCGCACATCTTGGCATCCCGCTAAGTGATCACGAAGAAAGAGAATTTGAGGATGGTGAGCATAAATCCCGTCCATTGGTCAATGTGCGGGGTAAGGATGTATTTGTCATTCAGTCTTGTTACAGCGATTCTCAGCAGAGCGTCAATGACAAACTTTGCCGCTTGCTGTTTTTCATTGGCGCACTCAAGGACGCTTCTGCGCAACGTGTTACTGCAATAGTCCCCTATCTTGGTTACGCACGCAAGGACAGGAAATCACAGCCCCGCGATCCAGTGACAAGCCGCTATGTCGCCAGTCTGTTCGAAGCCATGGGCACCGACCGTATCGTGACGCTCGATGTGCATACCCTTGCTGCCTATCAGAATGCCTTTCGCTGCCGAACGGATCATCTGGAGGCCAGGAAACTGTTCGTGCAGTATTTCGCCCCGCTGGTACAAGGTGCTGAAATCACTGTGGTGTCGCCCGATGTGGGTGGCGTAAAGCGGGCGGAGCAGTTCAGGCAGGCGCTGAGCCGGGTGCTGGACAAGGCGGTGACTATTGCCTTTCTTGAAAAATACCGCAGCAAAGGCGTTGTTAGCGGTGAGGCGATTGTAGGCGATGTCAAGAATCGGGTGGTTATTATCATCGATGATTTGATCAGCACTGGAATAACCATGACACGTGCAGCACAGGCGTGTCATGATCTGGGCGCTGTAAAAATCTACGCTGCGGCGTCGCACGGGGTATTTGTTGGCGCGGCCAGCACATGGCTGGCGGATCAACTCCTGGAGAAGATCGTGATCACAGATACCATTCCGCCGTTCAGACTTGATCCTGTTTTGGTAAAAGATAAGGTCGTCATCCTGGATGCTGCAACGCTGTTTGCCGAGGCTATCAAAAGAATTCACTCAAACGGTTCAATTGTGGAGTTGCTGGAAATTTGATTGGGGTCTCTGAGCAACTCCGAACTTTCAACAGGGTAAACGAACAAGTATAAAATGAAACTTGGCATCGTCATCTATTCATCTGATACAGAAACGGTATGGAACGCCTTCCGCCTCGGCGTGTTTGCCTTAAAAAAAGGCGATGCCGTGAAAACATTCCTTCTCGCCAAGGGGGTGGAATGTGAATCACTCAATACAGAAAAATTTAAAGTAACTGAACAAATGCAGGCATTTGTAGATGCGGGTGGTGAAATCCTCGCGTGCGGAACCTGTTTGCAGATTCGTCATTCGCAGGGATCAGAGCTGTGCCCGCTATCTACCATGAACGATTTGTACGAAATAATTCGGGATAGCGATAAAATAGTGACGCTTTAACTTACCTCGAATGTTTCATAAATCCGGCGGCGACCTGTTCTACATTCCGATTCCCGCTAACCCGCGATGGATGTGCTCCTCAGCCAGAACAAGATATTCCCTTGCCATTACACTCCATTTTGCAGCGTCCCGAACCTTTGGTTCCCGCAAATGCAAGACAGCCAGTTTGGCCCGCAGGCCCGCCCGGTAACTCTTGTAAAAATGCAACAACTCTTCGGGAGGAATGTCGCCGGTAATCTGGCTATACGTCTCCATTATGAGGCGATTTACAAATACGGGCGCACCGAGCCGTTCACATTCCATAGCTAAAAATGAGAGTTCATCTGCCGGATCAAGAATCCGGAATTCGCGCTTGAATTCCAGGCAGTCAATGATGACGGGCTGCGTTTCCAGACAGATATGTTCAGGCCGCAGATCGCCGTGCGCTTCGATGATCTTTCTCTCATAAACACGCCGGTCGAACAGTTCGGATGCGCGCTTTATAAATTCCAACTGCGCCGCGCAGACGCTCGGCACCAAATCTATTGGTAACCCGTAGGCCGGTATCGTCAACTCCCGAAGGTTGACATGGATGTCGGTCTCGAATCGTTGCCTATATTCGGAAGGCGCTATTTCAATCGGTGCAGAACCCTTATAGAAATTGGCCAATGCCAAGGCGACATTGGCAATCTCTATCTCGCTGACCGTGTGATTTTTTATCGCATGGTCAAGCATCCGCTCGCGCGGCAACCGGCGCATCTTGACCAGCCAGTCAATCGCAGCGCCTGCGCCAGCCAAGCGCATATTTCCCATCCTATCGGCGATGAGGGGTACAGTGCCAATATATACATCCCGCGCCAGACGCCTGTTTAGCCTGACCTCTTCATCACAATCGTGGTGACGTGCATCGACAGTACTGAAGTCCAGAAACTCGTAGCGCACGGGTTTTTTCAGCTTATAGGCATACCTGTCGGTCAGGAACACCCATGACATATGGGTCTCCACAACCTCCACTTGCCGCAGTGTATCTGGGTAACTATCTGGCCGTTTTAGAAATTCAACCTTGGCCTCTACCGTCATTTCCTGGTTTTTGTTTCCCTGACCTGTTCACGCGAGATGAGTTTGGCGAGCTCGTTCATTTCTTCGGCCAACAATTCAATCAGGTCATCTACGGAGACAATGCCAACCAGTCCGCCGTGGGCATCGACGATGGGCATTCTGCGCACCCCCTTGAGACGCATCAACTGGATCGTCTCGAACACACCTTCCGTTTCCCGTGCCGTCGCCACGCCAGCGCTCATGATATCGCTGGCTGTTACAGTATTGATATCAATCCCTTTGGCAATGACTTCGATAACAATATCCCGATCAGTCACTATTCCGACAGGTATCCGCCTGCCATTCTTCTCATCCACAATAACCACGTCACCCACATGGTTCTGACGCATGAGTTGCGCAGCCTCCAGGAGGCTGATATCTTTTTTGGCAAATACTACTGCGCGATTACAAATTTCACCGACAGGCATGGTAGCTCTCCTCGTGATTTGTTGAGAAATAAAGTAGGACTTATGGTTCCTTATCGATTTCCGCTTCGGCCCACAGCCAGTCCGCAAGCGAATCACCGTCAGTAAAACTGCGCTGCTCTGCCCGATAATAGGCCGTTTCAGCAATCATTGCATTGCGTTGCTCGGGGGCAATGGAAATCTTTCGTGAGTGTTTCGGAGCACCTTTGGCCGTTTTTGGTGCATTCACAACCGCCGCCTTGCCTGGCGCTTCCTTGACCACATGTGTTGATTTTTTGGCGGCAACCTTTTTAGCCTCACTCATCGCTACATCCTCCTTTTAAAAAGTAGACACAAACACATGACCCTAAAAACGGCTACACCTGCGCCAAAGGAAAAATGTTACATTTGATAACATGGAGATTGATGCAAGTGATTACAATAGGAGGACACCATGATTTTCTCAAACCGTGCTGAGGCTGCCTCCCGACTCGCCATGAGTCTCGCAGACTATCAGGGGAAAAATCCGCTGGTGCTTGCCATTCCCCGTGGCGCCGCGCCCATGGCGAAAATAATCGCCGATAAATTGGGGGGTGAAATCGACGTGGTGTTAGTGCGGAAATTGCGCTCCCCGTATAATTCGGAATTGGCCATCGGCTCAATAGATGAAAGCGGATGGGCATATATCGCTGATTATGCTGAAGAAGCGGGTGCCACCAAGGACTACATCGAGCGTGAAAAAAAAACGCAACTGGAGACCATGCGCAGCAGGCGCACCCAATATACTCCAGTGCGACCACCGATTAACCCAGCGGGTCGTATTGTTATCGTGGTAGATGATGGGCTTGCCACTGGCGCCACCATGATTTCCGCCTTACACGCGTTGCGCGCCAAACATCCCGCCAAGCTGATCTGTGCCGTGCCCGTTGCACCACCAGATACACTGGAAAAGGTGAAAGCCTATGCAGATGAAATAATATGCCTGCAAACACCCGTTTATTTCCAGGCGGTTGGACAGTTTTATTCGGACTTTCCTCAGGTTGAAGATAATGAGGTTGTCGATATCCTGAGACACAGCACGCTGGCTGCTAAAGCGTGATATAACCGATAAATCGTCATGGGAAATAAATATTCTTGTCACTTCGCCGACGGACTTCTCATCTTGCAACATCAGCAGCGTAAGCACACGCTGCTGTTAACGCTCGCTGATGTGACTACCCATGCCAAGTTTGGGTGTTAGCAACAAATAGACTGTTAGGGGCAAATAAACTGTCCGGGTTTGTAGCGCGATTGCGTCGCCGTGCTCGCGATACATTTTGGGAGCGCGAAGCTTGCCCTCGCCTGGAGGCGCCTACTTTTGGTGGGGTACATCCAAGCCCCAACATGGTTGCGCTCGACGATAACTATGCTGACACAGGAGGGCGCGACCCAATAGCTCCTGAAAACGGCGCATCAACAAACGCCTGCACCACCGCTGTCCATGCCCGCGCCAAGTTGTTGCGGTTGTAACCACCGCCTCCCAAGGCGAGGATGCGCCCATCGCAGCATTCCTCAGCCACATGACATAAACGGGTTGCCGCATGAGCATGGGCGGCAGAGGAATACGCCAAACTGGCCAATGGATCGCCCGCCAGGCTATCAGCGCCGCATTGCAAAATAATAAATTGGGGGCAGGCATCGCGCACAAACGCCTCCACCTGCGGCCAAACCTGCATGAATGCCGTATCATCGGCGCCCGGCGGCAAGGGAATATTCAGCTTGGTGCCGGCAGCCACGCCACGCCCAGTCTCATGCGCCGCGCCGGTGCCAGGGTAGAGATAACGCCCATCCTCGTGCACATCGGCAATGATCACATGGGGATCGTCTTCATAAGCATAAAACACCCCATCGCCATGATGAGCGTCGATGTCCACATACGCGACGCGCTGCACTCCATGGTGAACGCGCAATGTTTCGATCACTACCCCGCAATCGTTGAACACGCAAAACCCTGCCGCCTCATCACGCCGCGCATGATGCAACCCGGCAATGGGCACAAAGGCACGGCGGCAGCGGCCATCCATGATGCGCTGCAAGGCATCCACAGACGACCCCACCACAGTTGCTGCCGCCTCGTATACACCCGGAAATGCCGGGGTATCACCATCATCAAAATATCCGGTTCCTCGCGCTGACATTTCCTTCACACGTTCCACATAGGCGTGGGTATGGAAACGCTCAATGACTTCCTGCGCGGCCATCACCGGTTCGCAGACACACACCTTATCCGCCAAACCGTGCTGCACCGCCCTTTCCCAAAATGACTCCATACGCCGATAGCCAAAGGGATGGCCGCTGCCGAAGGCATAGCGTGCCAAATCTTCGCCGATGTAGACACAAGTATTTTGCATATCCCGCGAGACCGTCATTGGTTATATTCTGCCTGATCGGGCCAGGTGAAATTTGAAATCACCATTCACGATGAGATTGTCCAAAGGTGAAGTTTCTTGCTATAAACTTGATTCAAAAGTTAACACATATTCTGGCCGGATCAACAGGTAAATATTCGCTTACCTGTGCAATACCCACGAACCGGCGCTTACCCAATTAGGCCGCATACCAAAGCACTGCGAAGTAGTGGCAGGCGGTACCGGCCATAACAAACAGATGCCAGATCAGGTGGCCATACTGCAACCGCGAATCGGTTGCGAAAAAGGCTACACCGACGGTGTAAGACAAGCCTCCCGCAAGCAACCAGAGCAAGCCCGCTGTGGGCACTCTGGTAAACAACGGGTCGACTGCGATCACAATAACCCACCCCATCAACAGATAAAGGCCGGTGGAGAGCATCGGATAGGAGGCCTTATCGAATGCCTTCAGCGCCACACCGACTGCGGCAAGACCCCAAACAACCCCGAAAAGCGTCCAGCCCCATGCACCACGAAGTACCCCAAGCGTGAACGGCGTGTACGTGCCCGCGATAAGAAGAAAGATCGCGGAATGCTCAATGACCCGAAAAACGCCCTTGGCCTTGCCCATGGGTAACACGTGGTAGAGCGTAGAGGCAAGGTAAAGAAATATCATGGTCGCGGAGAAGACACTCGTGCCGACAATGAAT
>JANOOA010000051.1:0-1892 GCA_031421115.1 Gammaproteobacteria bacterium
CCCCACCGGATAATGCGCCACCAGACCGCCCGCCTGAAAATAATACAGCATGCGCTGCGGCAGGTTGATGAGTATCCCCTCCTCCAGCCGTTCCGGGATGATGTGGCGGTTGTCGATCTGCAACACCTGGCCCGGGTGCAATAGGGCGTCGTATTGCATGCCGTTCGCGCGCGCGAGCACAACTGGCTCAATGCCAAAACGGGCGCCGATGCGGGTCAGGGAATTGCCCGGTTGTACCGTGTATTGAAACGACCCACCCACCAGCGCATCCTGCGCCACAGCAACGGGCATCCAGACCACGAATGCCAACCACACCAACCCTGTCAGGATACGGCCTTGCCAGACACCGCCAGTAATTGTTGCTTTATTCATTACATTACACCTGGCGAAAGCGCTATTATAACCCGTCGCACCACTTCCAGCTAAATAATGAATCTACATAAGGATTTATCCCTACGGTTCGATGTGCATGGATGCACAAGTGCCGTGGGCGCATGGATGCGCAGGAGCGGCGAAATGGCAACGCTACACATGTTTTGGATAACACCCCCCTGTTATCTCACCCGCCACGCCCCCATGTCCTTATTGATTCCTTAAAGGATTCCACAATGCCTGCAAAGAAAAATGACCCAAAATCACCCTTGAACAGCGATCAAGTCCGCCAGTTACCGTGGTTGATACTGGTAATGATCGCGGTGGCATGGATCATCAACGCCTTTATTATCGCGCCCGTGCAGGTAAAGCAGATTCCTTACAGTGAATTCAAAACCATGGTTCAGCAGCGGGCTTTTGAAGAGGTGATCGTCGGCGCCAATACCGTGCGCGGCAGCGTCAAGACCAAAGAGGATCAACCCGCCCAATCTTATGAGGCGATCAAGGTAAATGACACTGATCTTATAAAAGACCTGGCGGCCAGCGGCACGCGCTATAGGGGTGAGATGGAAAGCACCTGGGGGTCTTTTTTTCTGGTGTGGATACTGCCGTTCATCTTTATGTATTTCCTGTGGCGGTTTCTCCTGGGCCGCGCGGGCGGCGCCGCCGGGAGCAACCTGATGACCATAGGCCGCAGCAAAGCCAAAGTCTATATGGAACGTGAAATCGGCGTGACCTTTGACGATGTCGCTGGCGTGGACGAGGCCAAAGAAGAACTGCGAGAAATCATCGACTTTCTCCGTGAGCCTGAAAAATACCGGCGCTTGGGCGGGAAAATCCCCAAGGGAGTGCTACTCGTGGGCCCGCCGGGCACCGGCAAGACCATGCTCGCCAAGGCGGTGGCAGGCGAAGCCAAGGTACCGTTTTTCAGTATCAGCGGCTCTGAGTTTGTGGAGATGTTTGTCGGCGTCGGCGCGGCGCGGGTACGTGATCTGTTTGCCCAGGCTCAAAGCCAGGCCCCCTGCATCATCTTTATCGACGAGTTGGACGCCCTGGGCAAGGTGCGCAGTGCCTCACCCATCGCCGGTGGTCATGAGGAGCGCGAACACACTCTGCAACAACTTCTAGTTGAAATGGACGGCTTTGATACCCATAAGGGCGTCATCATCATGGCCGCCACGAATCGGCCGGAAATCCTCGACCCCGCCCTGCTACGCCCCGGGCGCTTTGACCGCCACATCCTGGTCGACCGACCCGACATCCGTGGGCGTGAAGACATCTTGCAAGTACACTGCAAGGGTATCAAGCTGGCACCGGACGTGGATCTTAAAGTGCTGGCCGCCCGCACCCCCGGTTTTGTAGGCGCGGACCTGGCCAATATCGTCAACGAGGCCGCCTTGCTCGCCGCACGTCACGGCAAAGATGCCGTCGAGATGACTGACTTTGAAGAGGCCATTAACCGCATCTTAACCGGGCTGGAGAAAAAACGCCGGGTCATGAACCCGCACGAACAGGAGTTT
>JANOOA010000052.1:0-28245 GCA_031421115.1 Gammaproteobacteria bacterium
ATTGCATCATTAATCAAGGCATTAAGGGTAGCGCCCCGCTCCACAGACACGTCATGGACAAAGAGCAATACCGGACTTACACGCAAGTCTATGCGCTTTGCCAGGGCATGACGCAAAAAACCCGCCGCGTTGTTCAACACCTGCACCACTTCCTCGACCGGGCAGGTGTGGGCAAATAGCGTGACATACACCTTGGCATTGCGCAGATCAGAGGCAATCTCCACCGCAGAAACTGTGACCATGCCCAGCCGGGGATCTTTCAGTTCCTGCTGGATCAGGGTCGCCAATTCCTTCTGAATCTGGCTGGCGACGCGCTGTTTACGGCTAAATTCTTTTGCCATTCTTCAGGCCCGGTAACTTATGTCTATAATTTATGAAAGGGTTCTGGCAATTTCAATCCGCTCGAACACCTCAATTTGATCGCCAGGCCTAACGTCGTTGTAATCTTTGACGCCAATACCACATTCTGTGCCTGCACGGACTTCATTAACATCATCCTTGAAGCGCCGCAGCGACTCCAACTGCCCCTGGAAAATCACCACATTGTTGCGCAGCACACGGATCGGATTATTGCGCCGCACCGCACCTTCAACCACCAGGCAACCGGCAATCGCGCCCAGCTTGGGCGATTTGAATACATCACGCACTTCTGCAAGCCCAATGATCTGCTCTTTAATTTCTGGCGCCAACATGCCGGAAATGGAGCGTTTAATCTCGTCAATCACATCATAAATGATGCTGTAGTAGTGTAGTTTAACGCCCGATTCTGAAGCCAGGCGGCGTGCGCCTGCATCGGCGCGCACGTTAAAGCCAATCAATACAGCTTGTGAAGCAATGGCCAGATTGACGTCGGATTCATTGATGCCGCCCACGCCGCTGCCCAACACCCGCACCTGCACTTCGTCACTGGAAAGCCGCGACAACGAATCACGCAATGCTTCGGCGCTGCCCTGCACATCGGCCTTAATCACCAGGTTGAGGGCGTTGGCTTTGCCTTTTTCCATTTGCGTAAACACATCTTCAATCTTGGTCACTTGCTGACGCGCCAGCTTCACGTCACGGAATTTACCCTGACGAAACAGTGCAATTTCGCGCGCTTTGCGCTCCTCGGCAACCACAATGGCAACGTCACCCGCATTGGGTGTGCCGGACAAGCCCAGCACCACCACCGGAATGGAAGGGCCCGCTTCATCAATGCTTTTGCCTGCCTCATCGAGCATGGCGCGCACCCGACCATATTCGTGGCCGGTCAGCAGAATATCACCTTTACGCAACGTGCCACTTTTTACCAGGATGGTGGCCACGGGGCCGCGCCCCTTGTCGAGCGAGGACTCAATCACCACGCCTGAGGCAGGACCGTCGCGCACAGCCGTCAGCTCCAGCACCTCGGCCTGCACCAGAATAGAATCAAGCAAGGCATCGACACCGGCACCGGTTTTTGCCGATACGTTAGCGAAAATAGCATCACCACCCCACTCTTCGGGAACCACGCCGTGCTGCACTAATTCCTGCTTGACCCGCTCGGGGTCGATGCCGGGCTTGTCAATTTTATTAACCGCAACCACCAGGGGTACTCCGGCCGCACGGGCATGCTGGATAGCCTCAATGGTTTGCGGCATCACACCGTCGTCGGCGGCCACTACCAGCACCACAATATCCGTAATTTTGGCACCGCGCGCACGCATCGCTGTAAATGCTTCATGGCCGGGCGTATCAAGAAAGCTGATCATGCCCTTTTCAGTCTGCACATGGTACGCGCCAATATGCTGGGTAATACCACCAGCTTCACCAGCAGCCACTTTGGCGCGACGAATATAATCCAGCAGCGAGGTTTTACCATGGTCAACGTGACCCATAATGGTGACCACGGGCGCACGCGTGAATTTTTCACCGCCACCCGTAATATCCACCTGCGCCAACTCTTCTTCCAGCGCACTTTCACTTAACAGTTTCGGCGTGTGACCTAATTCCTCCACAACGATCGCAGCGGTGGCCTGATCAATCACCTGATTAATGGTCGCCATGCTCCCCATCTTCATCATGAGTTTGATGACTTCTGCGGCCTTGATCGACATTTTTTGCGCTAACTCAGCCACCGTGATGGTTTCAGGAATGGCGACTTCACGCACGATAGGTGCCGTAGGTCTTTCAAAGGCATGCTTGGCGGTTACGCCGCCGCCGGAGCCAGAATATTTTCCAGTGAATTTCTTTTTACGGTGCCCGAGCTTTTCAGCAGCAACGTGCAACTCCTGACGACCGTATTTGGTTTCTTTGCCATCGCGGTGCTTACCACCTTTCTTGGCGGCCGCATCAGGACGCTCGGGAGTGACAGGCGCTTTGGCTTTTGCGGCGGTGGTATCTGCAGGCGCTTTGGCTTTACCGGCGGCGGCTTGTTCAACCTTGATTGATTCAGTTTGCGCTGCTTTAAGCCTGGCTTCCTGCTCAGCCTCCAGACGCGCTTGCTGCGCCTGCTTGTCCAAAGCTTCCTGCTTCTGCTGCTCTTCGACAGCTTTCTGCCGTTTCAGCGTCTCGAGTGCTTCAATGCTCTGGCGATCACGTTCCTGAATATCCGCAAGCTGAGCTTCCTGACGACCCATTTCTTCGGTTGCCACGACACTCCGCTTGATATAAGTGCGCTGACTGCGCACTTCGACATTGACGGTTTTTGCCTTACCCGGCGCACCCGTCTGCTTTAGCTCGCTAACTATTTTGCGCTTTAATGTTACTTTCTTCGGCTCCAGCGCCACCGTAGGCGTTACTTCACCGTGGCTTTCACGTAAATGCTTCAGTAGCGCTAGTTTTTCTTTATCACTTATCGCTTCATCGGCACGTGTGACCGACAACCCGGCCGCCCCTAACTGTGTCAGGAGGCGATCAACAGGGACGCCAACGGCATTCGCAAATTGTTCAACCGTTACTTGCGACATTCCTTTCTCCCATTATCCTTAAGCCGGACGCCCTGTCATTGAATCAGCAGCGGCAAACCAGGGTGCGCGTGCTGTCATAATCAGCTTGCGTGCAAGCGCTTCATCAATGCCGTCAATATCCGTGAGTTCGTCCACCGATTGTTCAGCCAGATCTTCGCGTGACACCATGCCATGCTCAGCCAATAAATAAGCCAAGTCCTGATTCATGCCCTCCATCTCCAATAAATCAGGACCTGGGGCAGTTTTCTCTAATTTCTCTTCGCCGGCAATCGCGCGCGTCAACAACACATCGCGCGCCCGATTACGCAGCTCGCTAACAATCTCTTCGTCAAATTCTTCAATATGCATCATTTCATTAACGGGCACGTAGGCAATTTCCTCCACGCTGGAGAATCCTTCCTGCACCAGAATTACAGCAACATCTTCATCAACATCCAACTGCTCCATGAACATGGCCAGCAGAGTCTGAGACTCGGCTTCGCTCTTTGCTTCAGCCTGCCCTTCGGTCATGACGTTGAGATCCCAGCCGGTCAACTGGCTGGCAAGGCGCACATTCTGGCCACCGCGACCAATGGCCTGCGACAGGTTATCTTCAGCAACGGCGACATCCATGCTGTGCGCATCTTCGTCGACCACAATAGAGGTAACTTCTGCGGGGGACATGGCGTTAATCACAAACTGCGCGGGGTTATCATTCCACAACACAATATCAATGCGCTCACCGGCCAGCTCGTTCGACACGGCCTGCACACGCGAACCCCGCATACCCACACACGCACCCACCGGATCAATGCGCGGATCATTGGTTCTTACCGCTATTTTAGCGCGCAAACCAGGATCACGCGCGGCGCCCATGATATCAATCAGGCCTTCGCCAGCCTCAGGCACTTCCAGCTTGAAAAGCTCAAGCAGCAACTCAGGAGCTGAACGGCTGACAAAAATCTGCGGGCCACGGCTTTCCGGGCGCACTTCACGCAAATAACCGCGCAAGCGATCACCGGAGCGTACGGCTTCACGGGGAATCATATCTTCGCGGGTAATTAACGCTTCAGCATTCGCGCCCAGATCCAGAATCACGTTGCCACGCTCAACACGCTTCACCACGCCCGTGATTAGCTGGCCAATGCGGCTCTTGTAGGCATCCACAACCTGTGAGCGCTCTGCCTCACGTACCTTTTGCACGATCACTTGCTTGGCAGCTTGTGCGGCAATGCGTCCAAATGCGATAGACTCAATTGGTTCTTCGACATAACCACCTACCAGAGCATTGGCATCTATTTCCAGCGCATCGCACAAATGCAGCTCTTTCTCGGAAAATTCCAGTGAGGCGTTATTTTCAATAACCAGCCAGCGGCGAAAACTTTCGTAATCACCCGTGACACGGTCGATAGCAACGCGAATTTCAACCTCGCTATCATAGCGCTTTTTGGTCGCCATCGCCAGCGCTGCTTCTATCGCGCCAAAAATGACTTCTTTAGCGACACCTTTTTCATTCGACACCGCATCGACAACCAATAAAATTTCTTTATTCACGACCCTAGTCCTCAGAACATCGACTCAGTTTACTACACACGTTCAGCCAATTACTTCGGGCATCACTATAAAAATAATTTTATAGTGCCCCTTCGCAGGGATCTCTATACATCAAAAACGGGCACTAATCGCGCCGCTTCTATTTTTTCTAGCGGCAAAGCAAGCTCCTGCACCGCTTCACCACTTTTCCCTGTCATTTCGGCTTGCATCAATACCACACCGTCACGCGTACCCAACAGCTTGCCGGTAAAGTTTCGCTGGCCATTTTCCTGGCCAATCCCCTGGCCAATCCCCTGGCCAATTAAGGGCAACTTCAGGCGCACCTTGATTTGTTGCCCCACGAACCGGTCAAAATGTTCGATCTTGAACAAGGGTCGATCCAGCCCCGGCGAGGACACTTCCAAAGTGTACTGCCCCTGAATAGACTCTTCCACATCAAGCAAGCCACTTACCTGATGGCTCACCCGCTCACAATCCTCTACTTTAATACCATCCGGGGTATCAATGTAAATTCTGAGCAGGGAATGCTTGCCTTGCGGTAAATATTCAGTGCCAACCAGCTCATAACCCAGCGCTGCAATAGCAGGCTCGATCAATTTCTGCAAACTTACAGGTGCCTGCCGTGCCATACAGTATAGTGACCACCAAACCCATCAAAAAAAAAATGGGCCAACGGCCCACTACTTTTAAATCCACGCCAGCCCAAATCAATCAAGTACTGACGCGCACAAAATATGAACAACACGTTGTATTATATCAATATTTAAAGGGGCTGGTAACATCTTGGCGCAAACGACACTGAGCCGGGCCGGACTTACCACACCCACCCTACCGCATTTCGCCATCTCAATTAGAGATAGAGACGCCCTTTAACAAAAAACCCCGTTGCCCGGGGTTGTCGTTATGCTGGTAGCGGGGGTAGGATTTGAACCTACGACCTTCGGGTTATGAGCCCGACGAGCTGCCAGACTGCTCCACCCCGCATCAATATCCAAGGATGATACATCAATAAGGGGTAGTTTTTCAATGTTTATTGAAAATATTGTTAGCCGCGAGCAGTAATGTCCGTTTGAGCGCGCCGCTTTACCTAAAACAACTTCCCAAAAATGAGATGGGTCAAGTGTTAGTCAAAACAATCAGCAATATTGCCAAAGGATTCACCATAAAGACAATTGCAGAGTGCACGGAAAACGCCAAGACGCTGCAACTTCTCCGCGACTACGGTATTGACATGGCTCAAGGCTAGCGCATCGGACGATATTTCGTCGCAGCTTCGACGTACGATATGAAGAAAAAATTCTCCCATTACACAGCAGGAAAATTTATTTAATCTCGGTACTGCGCAACAAAGCCACAAACGCTACGGCATAATCGCGCTCATCAGCGATACTCAGGTGCCCTTCTCCTATACGGAGGGCGCACCTTAAATCTTCGGCCTTGCCATAATAGACAAGCTGTGGTTTTCCATAAGCATCATGAGTAACGCCAATGTCACGCAGGCTCAAGCCATCACGAAAGCCGGTGCCCAAAGCTTTGGCCACGGCTTCTTTGGCGGCAAAGCGTTTGGCAAGAAAATGCGCCGGGTGAGGCGATGCGCTGAATTCTGTGAATTCGGCGGCGGTGAGAATGCGGCGGGCGAATTTATTGCCGTAGCGCTCTATGTTAACGCGCATTCTGTCAACCCGCACGATGTCAGTGCCAATGCCGAAAATCACGTACGTCGCGCCTCAATCATCAACCGCTTCATTTCACGAACCGACTCTTGCAGCCCGGTAAACAAGGCTCGGGCGATAATGGCGTGGCCGATATTCAATTCACGGATATGCGGTATTGCGGCCACTGCGGTGACATTTTGATAATTGAGTCCGTGTCCGGCGTTGACCTGTAACCCGGCTTTCACACCATGCTCTACGGCAGATTTAATACGCTGTAACTCCTGCAAGGTGGCCGCCTGATTTTCGGCGTCGGCATAATGCCCTGTGTGAATCTCAATAGCGGGAGCACCCGCACGCGCCGCCGCATCGACCTGGGCGAGATCGGCATCAATGAATAATGATACGCAGCAACCCGCTGCGTGCAAACGGGCGCACGCTTCAGTGATACGCGGCAGTTGCCCTGCAACATCCAGCCCACCTTCAGTGGTGAGCTCTTCACGACTCTCGGGCACCAGACAGCAATCAGCGGGCTTGATACGTTCGGCGATATTCAGCATGGCATCAGTAACAGCCATTTCCAGATTCATGCGCGTCAACAGGATGCCTTTTAATATTTCAACATCACGCTCCTGAATATGACGGCGATCTTCACGCAAATGCAATGTAATGCTGTTCGCGCCCGCCTGCTCAGCGTCAATCGCCGCCTGTACAGGATCAGGATAACGCGTGCCACGCGCCTGCCGTAGCGTGGCAACGTGATCAATATTAACGCCCAATAAAATGTCGCGTGATAAAATTTCATGGGGATGATACATAAACGCTACCTTGAAAATTACTACATGGATATGATGGCTTGCATCGCATTATAAAGTTCCCGGCTACGCAATGGCTGCCGCCCCAAATGCACTGCCAGCAATTTACGTAACAGCTTTTTTGCCTCCTGCAACATATCGCCGCTGTTCAATTCATTATGCGCTAATCCCAGCAAAGTATGCCCATGCAGCAAGATACCCAGGGTGTTAGCGATATGCGCTGCGGTAATACATTCCATGCGTTCCGGGCCTTTTTCCATATGGTAGCGATACATGCCCTCTGCCGCTACAGGCTCGCCTGTTATCACATCACGATCCAGCACCAGACCGTAGCCGATGTCCTGCAATAACTCTTTTTCGAAGATGCGCAGTGCCTGCTGCAACATGACATCATCTTCAATCAGGGCAAGTTTGCGCAAAGCAAGATCATAGCTATGAAATGATGCCGGGTGCGGATCATGGCGATGCAATAAGCGCAGCAGTAATTCATTGAGGTAAAAACCGCTCATCAAGGCACGGCCTACCAGTCGGGCGGCAGCGCCACCTTCTTCCACATTGGCTTCGGCAGTGGTTAGTGTTCCCAGATCACTTTTACTGTACCACGAGATTAAAAGCGGACGGAACGGTTGTAACACACTGCGCAGGCGCGACTTGGCAGATCGCACACCACGCGCCACTAATCCTATCCTGCCATGGTCGGGTGTAAACACCTCTAGCAGCATGCTGGTATCGCGATAGGGCGTGCTATGCAATATATAGGCGGGCTGCAGGATGACATGGTTTTTGGAGTTGATCATGTAACTAACCTGGAGCCTGCACTTACAGAAACACCCTGAACTTATGTATCATCATATCCGAGGCTGCGTAATGCACGCTCATCTTCAGACCAACCTTCCTTGACTTTGACCCATAAAGTTAAAAAAACCTTATTATCAAAAATGCGCTCCATGTCTTGCCGTGCTTGCGTACCCACCTCTTTGAGCACGCCACCGTCTTTGCCAATGACGATGGACTTCTGGCCAGACTTCTCTACCCAGATCAGCGCAGTAATATTTATTATGCCAGCCTCTGCAGAAAATTGCTCGATAGAGACAGTGAGTGAATGCGGCACTTCCTGCCCCAGACGCCGGGTCAATTTCTCGCGCACCAGTTCAGCCGCAAGAAAACGCTCGCTACGGTCGGTAACTTGATCTTCAGGGTACATGTGCGGCGCGAGCGGCAATAAACGCAGGACCTCCTGCTCCAGAACTTCAACATTTGTGCCGTGACGCGCGGAAATCGGAATGATCTGCACAAAGTCAATGTAGCCGGACACTTTTTGAAAGTGCGGCAACAGGGTTTCCTTGTCGGTGATTTTATCCACTTTATTCACCACCAGAATCACCGGAACATTTTCTTTTTTCAACCGCTCCAGCACGTCCTGGTCTTCAGGCGTCCAGCGTAAACCTTCGACCACAAACAGGGCAACATCAACATCTTTGATGGATGATGCGGCAACGCGGTTCATGTAACGATTCATGGCGCGCTTGCCGCCACGATGCAAACCCGGTGTGTCGACATAAATAACTTGCGCCTCGGGGGTGGTTTTAATCCCCAGAATGCGGTGCCGGGTAGTCTGGGGTCGCCGCGAGGTAATACTGATTTTTTGCCCGAGAATATGATTCAGTAGCGTTGATTTGCCGACATTAGGACGACCGATAATCGCAGCATAACCGCAGCGGCTGGTAATGTTGTTGGGCTGCTCTGGGTTTTTCTCTGGGTTTTTCATTATTACTTTACTCGCAACCTAATAATTTCAGCGCCTGTTGTGCGGCTGTTTGCTCTGCCACGCGACGACTATTGCCTTCGCCCTGACAGGGTAAGATGCCTTCGACAACACACTCAACCTTGAAAATCTGGAGATGGGCATTACCTTCAACAGCGGTTACGGTGTAAGAAGGCAAGGGACGTTTTTGTGCTTGCAGATATTCCTGCAAACGGGTTTTAGGATCTTTGGGATGCGTTTCGGGCGAGATGGTTGCAAGACGTTCCTGATACAGCGTTTGCACCAGCCCCCGGCAGGCATCAAATCCTTTATCAAGATAGGCAGCGCCAATCACCGCTTCCAGTGTGCCCGCAAGAATCGACTCGCGGCGAAACCCACCGCTCTTTAATTCGCCGGAACCCAGTCGCAGGAAATCACCCAGATTATACGCAGTGGCCAATACCGCCAGTGCGTTACCATTAACCAGATTGGCGCGCGCACGGCTTAACTCGCCTTCACTGGCGTGGGGGAAACGCCGATAGAGTTCATCGGCGATCAGAAAATTCAGAATTGCATCACCGAGAAATTCCAGCCGCTCATTATTATGGCTGCCAACGCTGCGATGCGTGAGCGCGCATTCCAGCAAGTCAGGGTTCGCAAAATAATAACCGAGTTTGCGACTTAACACTTCCAACGAAACATTGCCAAAGCCCGCTCCCGGGCCTGTCAAGGAACGGTTACCTCAATACGGTTATCCTTGAAGTTACCGATGATATCAATATTACCAAACAGCGGCACACGCGCTTCATAGGCGATCTCTATAGTCACTTTTTTGCCTTCTTTGGTAATTTTAATATCATCTTTAGTGACGCGGTGAACCTCATTGATATTGAAGCGTTTCAAAATCGTATCTTCGATTTCTGCGGCACTTCTGCTGGCCGTTTCCGGCTCACCCTGCATCGTTTTCAGAATGGATGTCACAGAATAATATTCAATATACATGGGTATCAGCTTTACGCCAATTGCGGTAAAAAAAGCAATCATGCCAATAATTAATACAAAGCCAATGGCTGTCACTCCTTGCTGCTGCCTCATTAATGTATCCTCTTTTTAATCATCTACTACAGGGTTATTGAACAGGCGACCCAATACGACTCCATCCCACGCCGCCATTTGCTGAATCCCAGCTCATCCAGATCAGGAAGGCTTTGCCCACCAGATTTTCTTCGGGAACAAAGCCCCAAAAGCGACTGTCGTTACTATTGTCACGATTGTCACCCATCACAAAGTAATGTCCTGCCGGCACCTGCACTTCCCCTTCTATTATGGAGGGCTGGTTGGCCGCAATGAGAATGTCATGCGTGGCTTCACCCAAGCGCTCCATGCGCAACTCAGCACCCGACATGGAGAGTCCGGCGCCGACACCGACATAACTGTTTCTGAACTCCTGCGCAACAGGCTGTCCATTCACATACACCTGTTTCTGCACATAGCCGATGCGGTCACCCGGCAAGCCCACCACGCGTTTAATGTAATCGACCGACGGATCTTTGGGGTAGCGAAACACCACCACATCGCCGCGTTGCGGCACACTCATTTCTACGATCTTTTTATTGACTACGGGCAAACGAATACCGTAGGTATATTTGTTTACCAGTATAAAATCACCCACCAGCAGCGTCGGCATCATGGAGCCTGAAGGTATGCGAAATGGCTCCATCAAAAACGAGCGCAATAACAACACAATCAGGATGATCGGAAAAAACGAACGCGCGTATTCTACTAATAACGGCTCTTTGGCGATATTTTTAATCGTTTCACCGTGCAGCTTGCCATCGGAGGCTTTCACCACTTCTTCTAGGCCAGGTTCGGTGGCAAGGCGTTTCAGCACGCCTTGATCCAGCGGCGTGCCTGCCGTTTCAAAATAATCGGACAAAGCCTTGCGACGCCGTGGGGCACCGGTGAACGCATCTATAGCCCAAACAATACCTGTGACAATTACCGCACCGGTCATAATCGTTGGAAAATCAAAATTCATTACTTTTTACCTATATTCAACACGGCCAGAAACGCCTCTTGTGGTATTTCCACCGAACCGACTTGCTTCATGCGTTTCTTACCTTCTTTTTGCTTTTCCAGGAGTTTCTTCTTGCGGGAAATATCGCCACCATAGCATTTAGCCAGCACGTTCTTACGCATCGCCTTGACGGTTTCACGGGCGATAACATGTGCGCCTACTGCCGCCTGAATTGCCACATCAAACATCTGCCGAGGGATCACCTCTTTCATTTTTTCAACCAGGCCACGGCCACGATAATTACTCTGATCACGATGTACAATCGAAGACAGCGCATCGACTTTTTCACCATTGATCAACACGTCCAGCTTCACCAGATCAGCCACCTGGTGGCGGTCAAACGTATAGTCCAGCGAAGCATAGCCACGGCTCACGGATTTCAGGCGATCAAAGAAATCCATCACCACTTCGTTCATCGGCAACTCATAGGTCAGCACCACCTGATTACCGAGATATTGCAGCTTCTTTTGCGCGCCGCGCTTTTCAATGCACAGTGTAATCACGGCGCCCAGATATTGCTGCGGCACTAAAATATTGGCCAGAATGATCGGTTCACGCATTTCTGCAATCTGCCCTACATCTGGCAGCTTGGAGGGATTATCGACCTTCAATACCTCACCCTTTTTGGTGAGCACTTCATAAATCACAGTGGGGGCGGTGGTGATCAAATTCAGATTGTATTCACGCTCCAGGCGTTCCTGGACAATCTCCATATGTAACATGCCCAAGAACCCACAGCGAAAACCCAACCCCAGCGCCATGGAATTTTCCGGCTCATAAAACAACGAGGCATCATTAAGCCGCAGCTTGGACAAAGCTTCACGAAACGCCTCATAGTCTTCGGGTGAAATTGGGAATAACCCGGCAAACACACGTGGCTGAATCGCTTTGAAACCGGACAAGGGTGACTCTGCCGGACGCTCGGCATGCGTCAGGGTATCCCCCACCGGCGCGCCATTGATGTCTTTGATGCCGGCAACAATAAAACCGACTTCACCTGCGCTGAGTCCTTCAGTTTCTTTACGTTTTGGCGTAAAAACACCTACTTTTTCGACAAGATGCGCCTTGCCTGTAGACATGACCTTGATTTTTTGCTTGGGTGTGAGCCGCCCATTTTTAACCCTCACCAGCGACACCACGCCCAGAAAATTATCAAACCAGGAGTCGATAATCAGCGCCTGCAAGGGCGCTTCAGGATCGCCTTGCGGCGGGGGAATACGGGCGACAATCACTTCGAGTAGCTCGGGCACACCCAAGCCGGTTTTAGCGCTAATCCGTGCGGCATCGGTTGCTTCAATACCGATAATTTCTTCAATTTCCTTGATGACACGATCTGGCTCAGCCGAGGGCAGGTCGATTTTATTCAAGACCGGCACCACTTCCAAACCTTGCTCCAAGGCGGTGTAGCAATTAGCAACGCTTTGCGCTTCCACGCCTTGAGCGGCATCCACCACCAGCAACGCACCTTCGCACGCCGCCAGCGAGCGTGATACCTCATAAGAAAAATCCACATGCCCCGGCGTATCAATAAAATTAAGCTGATAGGTAATCCCGTCATGAGCCTGGTAATGCAGAGAAACGCTCTGGGCTTTAATGGTAATGCCGCGCTCGCGCTCCAGATCCATGGAGTCCAGCACCTGGGCAGACATTTCCCGCGCGCTCAAGCCACCACAAATCTGGATCAGGCGATCAGACAGCGTGGATTTTCCGTGGTCAATGTGGGCGATAATCGAAAAGTTGCGGATATGCTTCATATATAGGGTCGACAAAAACTGAATAAATCGGAGGCTCCGCATAACGCTAGGAGACTAATTCCACGTTAACCCGCTATTCTATACTTTTTTTTCATATACTTAAACCTTGTGTGACACTACAACCATAGTATTCACATGGTTTTAATGGGTTTTGCAAGGAATTGAAGGGGCTAAAAACAACACGGGGCGCATCAGCGCCCCGTGAATGCCATATGAAAAAGACTATTTTTTCGTATCCGAGGGTATTTTCAGCGCCATCCAGATTGGGTCATCACGACGCTGCACGAGCAGCGGAATCGCTTTTCCAGTCGGCAATTCGGCCACCAGGCGTTTAAACTGCGCCACGTTTTCAAGCGTTACGCCATTCAGACTCAACAGAATATCGCCACTCCGCACCCCTGCTTTCTGTGCCGGGCCGTCTTTGATGCGCCGCACCACCACACCGCCCTTGCGACCATTTTCCAACTCTGCACGTTGCCCCTGGCTCAGCTCAACGACGGCCACACCCAGACGCTTCTCCATGTCACCATCGGGCGTGCCTGAAGCTGGCGACACCTTGGGCTCCTCTTCTGCCGGCAGCTCCCCTATGCTGACCTTGAGAATTTTGGGCTTACCTTGGCGAATCACCTTCACCTCTACTTCTTTGCCAATGCGGGTGACGCCGACCAGGGGTGGCAAGCTGGAAGAATTGGCAACTTCCTTGCCATCAAATTCGACAATCACATCACCCACTTCAAATCCAGCACGTTGCGCAGGACTGTTCGGCATCACGCGCGCGGCGGCGGCACCGCCGGGTTTTTTCATGCCAAACGATTCAGCAAGGTCACGCGTCACATCCTGCACCAGCACACCGAGCCAACCGCGCGTAACATGACCGCGCGATTTAAGCTGCTCAACCACATCCATGGCAAGATCAATGGGAATAGCAAATGACAACCCCATATATCCGCCGGTGCGGCTGTAAATTTGTGCATTAATACCCACCACTTCACCGTCAAGATTAAATAACGGCCCACCCGAGTTGCCGGGATTGATGGCGACATCGGTTTGGATAAACGGAACATAATTTTCACTCGGCAAACTACGGCCCAATGCACTGACAATGCCCGCAGTAACGGTGTGATCAAAATCAAACGGTGAGCCAATCGCCAACACCCACTCACCCACTTGCAATTCTCTGGAGCGCCCGATCTTGGCTACCGGCAAGTTATCAGCTTCAATCTTCAACAGGGCGACATCGCTGCGATCATCAGTGCCAATCAACTTCGCCACCAACTCGCGACGATCACTCAGGCGCACCACAATCTCATCAGCGCCCTTAATGACATGATGGTTAGTTAATACATAACCATCGGATGAAACAATAAAACCAGAACCCAGTGATTTTTCATCGAGATCTTCAGGCATGTCATTTTCTTCACCCTTATCACCCCGCTTATCATCAAAGAAACGCCGTAAAAAATCTTCTGGCATGCCTTCTGGCATCTTGTTGCCATGCGGGTTTCTCGAACGCCCGTGTTTCTGTACTTTTTGCGACGTGCTTATATTAACAACCGCCGCGCTGTTTTCATCAACAATTTTGGTGAAAACAGGCAGCGCGCGCGCCTGTACTGATGCCATCGAAAATCCGAGCACCATGACAGGAATCAGCAACCCTTTTGTCAATATCACTATTGATTTGGCAACATTGTGTTTTATACCGTATGTCATAATATCTCTCAGTTTTGCGATAGATTCATTCCAGAGGCGATGAAAACCGACCGCCTCGCACCTGTATCCGACATGCCGTTTCGCGGCGTTGTCACCTTTTGAAAAGATTTTAACCCAGATTTTCCATTAGCCTCGTAGCGAGGATGCGCAAGGTGCTGAAGATGGGCGAGAAAAGTTGAAAAACAGTCGGAGGCGTAGTCACTCTACGGTGACAGACTGTTTTTCAACTTTTCTCGCGCAGATTCAGTGCTTTGTGCGGTCGCAGTAGAGTGCTAATGGAAAATCTGGGTTAAAGCAACGCTGTGCGGCTAACGCGGTTTCGGCGAGCTTATAGAGACCGCCCCCTGAATTGATTCACCAATCATGCGCACTGCGGCCACAGGCACTTCACCCACTACGGTAACCTGATGATCATCCACTCTTCTGGCAAAGGCATTGACTGTGCCCATGCGTGACACACCCGCAAAAGGTATTTTGTCATGCGGGGTATTCTTTTCCATAAAGACAGAAATTGAGGCAAGTCCGTCTGTAAACACCATATGCTCTACCATCGCACCGCTCTTGCTCATACGCCGATTGTGCTCGACCAATGCAAAACCATTCGGCATTTTATTGATCTTCCACCCCTCTTCACCCGGCAGCACCGGAAAAGCAGATGGGGGAGCAGCATGGGCTTCTTCTGTAGCAGGAGATGCAGGTATGGCATTATCAGGCGTTGACTCATCCGCGACGGAGGACGGAGGAATATCCAACGCCATGATACGGTTTTTATCCAGAAGGCCAAACGTAATAAATATGATTTGCTCGAGGGGTGCGCCTTCTTCACTCAGCAGTTCCGACTGCAACAACAAACCCGTCTGATGATCAAGAGCAACGCGGTAACCATAACGATAAATATCTTTGGGGACAATGTTAATTACACGCACCCGGCGGTTGGCTGTTCGTGCATCGCCACCTACTGAAAAGGTATAATACTTTTCGATTTGTGTAATTTGTTCAGGGGTTTTTGACTGGATGGACCGAGCTGATACCTGCTTGTCTACCCTGATTGGTTTTTTATTATCCGCACTGATATGCGCGACGCCTTTGCGATCGCGAACAATTTCCCGTACCGGGCCATTCAGTGAAATAATGCGTTCCCGCTCACCCTGCTCATCTGCCACATGAATAATTTTCATGGTCATGACCTGTTCGCCGCGTCGATACATAAATGTACCTTCATAACTGAGCGTTTGTCCCGCACGGGACATTTTTTCAAACCATTGACGAACCTCGGCACTCGACTCACCCGCCCACGCCGGAACGCTGGAGATTCCTATCAGCAGCAATAGTGCATACGCAGAAAAATAAATGGGGGCTGGCATTAAAGGACGCTTTACAGCAAGTATCATCACTCAGACATCCGCCGGGCACGACTGCATGGATGCAGGAGGTAGGGCAACGCAAGGAGCAGTTGCCAAGGATGCCCAAGCGTGGAAAGCACAGGGATGCGCAGGAACCGCTCACGATACGGGAATATTTCAATATCAGTTGCTTGCAGTACCCACCGCATTAAATATCTCATACGTTGTAACAAAGTACTTTCACACCCTGCATCATTGTTTTTGAGCATAACCTACTATCCGTACGTAGGGCAGCATTTGACCTTGCACCAGCGTGGCATTCGAATACTTGCTGTGATCTTCGAGATAGCCTGCGAGCTGGGGATTTGCTAACGCTGGATCTGTGCTCTGAGGCACTACGGGCGCGGGCACCATTACGGATTGGGGAGCCATCATTGACGCACTATTTTGCAACGGTGCCATTACCAATTGTTGTCCGGTGGGATTTACGCCACTGGTCATATTAAAGCTGACAATAGCCACCATCGCTACAGACGCGGCGATTGCCATGCCTACCAAGGGTTTAAAAAATGCAGCAGATCTGGTTTTGGTATGTCGGTAAGCATCGATGGAAATCGGCAAGGGTGCTTCGGCGCCAATGATCTTTGCTACACGGGAAGCCAAATCATGTTTGATGCTATCAGGAAGATTATTTCGACCGTTATTCCTCAGCGCATCGCCAATCAGGTGGTAGCGTGCCCAGCAATGCCGCAACGATGGGTCATGCACCATGCGCGCGGTGAGTTCGTCTACCTCAGACGCGCTCATCTGGTGATCCATCAGCGCCGAAATTTTTTCATTCAACTTGTCTGTCATACTCTTTCCTCATCCCCCGATCAATCGGGATCCGTTGATTCCAACAAGGGCCGCAATTTGATATTGATAGCCTCCCGCGCCCGGAAAATTCGTGAGCGGACGGTGCCTACCGGACACCCCATCACCTCGGCGATTTCTTCATAGCTCAGACCTTCGAGTTCCCGCAAGGTAATGGCGGTGCGTAGATCTTCAGGTAGATGCTCAATCGCCTCAAAAACAGTTTTCTCAATTTCGTCACGCATCAGCAGACGCTCGGGCGTGGCATTATCCCTAAGTTCTGTGTCACCCGCAAAAAGTTCCGCATCCGCTATTTCTATATCGGCACCCGGAGGCCGTCGGCGCTGGGCAATCAAATAATTTTTGGCGGTATTAATAGCGATGCGATATAACCAGGTATAAAATGCACTTTCACCACGGAAGCCTGGCAAAGCACGATAGGCCTTGATAAAAGCTTCCTGGGCCACATCATAAACCTCACTGGAATCACGAACATAGCGCGATATTAATTTGACAATTCTATGCTGGTACTTTAATACCAGAATATCAAATGCCTTTTTATCGCCCTTCTGAACAAGCTCAACCAGCCGCTTATCGGTGTTCTCTTCGCCCATTCGGGCTTGTCCCCTTTTGTGGGAGTAAACTACCCCACCTGTACCCATAGACCGCACAGACGTTGTGGAGTTCACTCAAACGCGTGAAGTATTATATTCTTGCCTATAGTAGCCACAAACATTAACATAAACCACGACCTAACCCCATACACAGCAGGATTATGCCCCTAAATCATGAGCTTGCCAACCCGATTATGCTAAATCCCGAAAATCAGGTCGCTTCCGGCATCCTGCCTCTGGCGACACTTGCACATCTGGGTGCAGCGTCAACTCCCGACACATCGTTTGATGTAATTGTTATTGGCGGCGGTGCGGCAGGGCTTAGCCTGGCGCTGCATCTGGCGCCGCAAGCGCACATTTGCCTGATGACCAAAGGCCCGCTCACCGAGGGTGCCACTCTGTATGCCCAGGGCGGCATTTCGGCGGTGCTGGATAAGCGCGATTCCATTCAATCACATATTACCGATACTCTGGACGCAGGTGCTGGCCTGTGCGATGAAGACGTGGTGCGCTTTGTCGTCGAACATGGCCGCGAAGCTGTGCAATGGCTGATTGATTGTGGCGTGCCATTTACCCGCCAAACCACCACCGGCGGCCACACCAACTATCACCTGACCCGCGAAGGCGGGCACAGCCATCGCCGCGTCATCCATGCTGCAGACGCCACCGGCCGCGCCGTGGAAACAACCCTTGAACAACAGGCGCGGCAACATACCAACATCAGCCTGTTCGAACACCACATCGCCATTGATCTGATCACTGGCCGCAAGCTCGGTCTTGATACTGACAGGTGTATGGGCGTGTACGCCTTTAACCGCCAAACTCACCGCGTGCAGGCATTCAGCGCTCGCTTTGTGGTGCTGGCGACTGGCGGCGCAGGCAAAGTGTATCTCTACACCAGCAATCCCGATGTCGCCACGGGTGATGGCATCGCCATGGCCTGGCGCGCCGGGTGCCGGGTGGCAAATATGGAGTTTGTGCAATTTCATCCCACGTGCTTATATCACCCCAAGGCGAAATCGTTTCTGGTCACTGAAGCGGTGCGCGGCGAGGGCGGTAAATTATTGCTGCCTGATGGCAGTCCCTTCATGCACAAGTTCGATGCGCGCGGTGAACTCGCGCCACGCGACATCGTGGCACGCGCCATTGACCATGAAATGAAACGTACTGGCAGTGAGTACGTGCTGCTGGACATCAGCCACAAATCTGCACGCTTTATTAAACAGCATTTTCCCAACATTCAGGCACGCTGCCTGGAGTTGGGATACGACATGACCAAAGAACCGATTCCCGTGGTACCCGCCGCGCACTACACCTGCGGCGGCGTTATGGCAGATATGCACGGCCGCACCGATATTGACGGCCTGTACGCGATTGGCGAAACCGCTTTCACCGGCCTGCACGGCGCCAACCGCATGGCCAGCAATTCACTACTGGAATGCCTGGTGTTCGGCAAAACGGCCAGCGAACATATTCAACAACAGTTGGCACACACACCTGCACCGCCACCCCTGCCGGCATGGGACGAAAGCCGTGTTACCGATTCCGACGAAGATGTGGTGGTTGCACACAACTGGGATGAGGTACGCCGTTTCATGTGGGACTACGTGGGCATTGTGCGCACTGATAAACGCCTGGCGCGCGCCAAAAGCCGGGTTGACTTACTGCTGCGGGAAATTAACGAATACTACGGCTACTTCCGCGTCACTAACGACTTGATTGAACTGCGCAACCTTGCGTTGGTGGCGGATCTCATCATCCGCTCAGCCATGCTGCGCAAGGAAAGTCGCGGCCTGCATTACACGCTGAACTACCCTGCACCTGAGAGCAATAGTCCGCCGGTAAACACCGTGTTAAAGCCACCGAATTATGTCGGCGAAACATAACAATTAATTCGTCATTCCCGGTCACCCTCGCGAAGGCGGGGGGAAGGCGGGAATGACGGTTATTAAATTTTTAGAGGCGCCCTTTAGGTTGCACGCTGTTACAACTGAATAGTCTTCGCAGTAAGATTCTTGCCAATCTTCTGGAAAGTAACTGTGATCTGCTGATTTTTGCTAATACCTTTCAGCAGCTCAGGGGTGGTGACAAAAGTGATCGGGTGCTGGGTTTCAGCGTCAATCATGGTAAAAGTATTGGCGCTGGCATTAACATCAATCACCACGCCGATATGGGTATTGGGGCCGGCCATACTGCACGACCAGGCGGGGCTGGCGGCAAAGGCAACGAACAGGGACAACGCGGCAGCAGTAATCAATTCTTTCATGGGAGCGATCCTTGTGGGTAAGAGCAAAAGATTAGCCTATACCTTATTCTCAAGAACATCAACCATACGATGCGCGCCATTATCACCGCCATAAAAACCATTCATTTGCACTAAAAATGGTCGGTAAAAAACACCTCGTCCAGCCTCAGTTGCCCACCGCGTGGGCGCGGTTCCTGCACTCTTTTTCCGACGGTGACCATCATGCAAATAGCATGATCTGTGGGCATGCGTATCAGCCGGGCAACCGCATCAAAATCAAAGCCATCCATGGGGCAAGAATCATATCCCATGTCTCTGGCGAGCAGCATGAGATTCATGGCCGCGAGCGAACACGATCGCATGCCTTCGTCGCGTTGCGCCTGTTCGTTGCCCGTGTAATAGTCGCGAATGCCCGTGGCCATGTGATCCTGCACGTGTTGCGGTGCGTTACACCAATAACGCTGTGGGGTTTTGTCCCACGCTTTTAAGTCCATGCACAACACCAGCAGCAGCGAAGCATCGGTGACTTGCGCCTGATTCCACGATAGCGTGCGAATTTCTGCACGCACCGCTGCATCTCGCACCGCCACAAACCGCCAGTGCTGAATATTAAATGCCGTGGGTGACAGCAGGGTATATTCCAGCAGATGCCGTATTTCATCTTCGCTGATACGGTGATTCGCATCGTACATCTTCACCGAGCGACGTTCTTCTATAGCCTGCTTTACTTCCATCGGCCTTGTCTCTATCGCTTATGCTGTGTTGCTGCGGCCTGCAAGGCACGCCGTATAATTCCTTCGCTGGTTAATCCAGCTGCATTAACTCCCTGTACCATGCGAGTGGCTTCGGCAGACTTATAACCGAGTGAGATCAGCGCGCTTACTGCATCATTTGCCGGCGCATCTGTAATAGCTCCAACCATGGCAATGCCCGCGCCTAATATTTCTGTTGCTGACCCGGCACCTAACACTTTATCACGCATTTCTATAATCAGCCGTTCAGCGGTCTTTTTGCCTACGCCTGGCAAGCGCGTCAAGGTGGCAATATCGCTATCCCGCACACAACGCGCAAATGCATCTGCGGCAATCCCTGACAAAATAGTTAATGCCATTTTAGCGCCGACGCCATTCACCTTGAGCAATTGTCGAAACAAAACACGCTCGCGTTCTGTGGCAAAGCCAAACAACAGATGCGCATCTTCACGCACCGCCAAATGCGTATGTAACGTAACCTCGCTGCCCACCGGCGGCAACTCATAAAAGGTGGTCATGGGCGCTTCAATTTCATACCCCACGCCTTGCACATCAAGCAGCAAATGCGGCGCCTGCTTCCAGATCAGCATGCCACGCAAACGTCCGATCATCGCAACCTCCCTCTACGCATACCCTGCAATGGATTTAATGGAGTCACAGTGGATTTGTTTATCTGCTGCAAGGTTTGATGCGTGTGGCTATGACATAACGCACAGGCCAGCGCGTCTGCCGCATCCGCTTGTGGCACGCCTTTTAATTTAAGCAGAGCCACTACCATGTGCTGTACTTGCGCTTTGGCGGCATTGCCTTTGCCGACAATGGCCTGCTTGATTTGCGTCGGTGAATATTCATAAACGGGCAACAATTGCATCACGCCCGCACAAATTGCCGCGCCACGCGCCTGCCCAAGCTTAAGAGCAGAATTAACATTAATCTTCATGAATACCTGCTCAATCGCCATCACCTGGGGTTTATGCAGATCAACAATGTCGCGGATACCTTCGTAAATGGTTTTAAGACGCTCCGGCAACGCGTCATTATTTTTCATACGCACACAACCACTGGTGACATACCGAATCCGGCTGCCTTGCACATCAATGATGCCAAAACCCGTGATACGGGAACCAGGATCTATACCGAGAATGCGCAGCGTCATTTAACCATATCATTTCGAACGAACAAGAATTTCATACTACAATATTTTACTGAATAAATTGTTGGGCTGAAGACCTATGCCGCCTACAAAACCTCAAACATGCGTTGCAATGCCAGGCGCGCCTCATCTGCTTCCTGTTGTGGAACGCGGATGCGATTTACGACATGGCCATCCACCAGATTTTCCAGCGTCCATACCAGATGTTGCGGGTCAACACGAAACATGGTGGAACACATGCACACGGTGGGTGACATGAAGTGTACGGATTTACCCTGATGCTTGTTACGTTCGTGCAGACGTTGCACCAGATTCAATTCTGTGCCCACCAGCCAACGTGTACCGGGTGCGGATTCGGTAACGGTGGTGATGATATATTCCGTGGAACCCACGTAATCGGATTTCTCACACACCTCGAAGGAACATTCAGGGTGTGAGATCACCTTTACGATCTCGTCAGGGTAGCGCGTGCGGAATTGATCTATATGTTGCGGCTTGAACATTTGATGCACCGAACAAAAGCCTTTCCATAAAATCATTTTGGCAGCACGGATCTGCTCTGGCGTTAAACCGCCCAGCGGCTTGTTGAAATCCCACACTACCATATCATCCAGGGGAATGCCCATGCGGTAAGCGGTGTTGCGGCCCAGGTGCTGATCGGGGAAGAACAATACTTTTTCACGCCGCGCAAAAGACCATTCCAGCACATGGCGCGCATTCGTCGAGGTGCAGACAATGCCGCCATGACGCCCACAAAATGCCTTTAAATCAGCGGCGGAATTAATGTAGGTGACGGGCGTAACCTGCTCGTCAGGACTGATTACCTCGACCAATTCACGCCAGGCGCGCTCGACCTTGGCAAGGTTCGCCATGTCCGCCATGGAACACCCGGCCGCCAGATCAGGCAGAATAGAAATCTGATCAGGGCGCGATAAAATATCCGCCACCTCTGCCATGAAATGCACGCCGCAAAATACAATAAATTCGGCATTGGAGTTGGCCGCGAGGCGCGACAGCTTCAAGGAATCGCCGGTATAGTCCGCATGACGATGCACTTCTTCGCGCTGATAATGGTGCCCAAGAATCACCAGCCGCTCGCCTAATGCCACTTTTGCGGAGCGAATGCGTGCATCGCATTCTGCTTCGGAAAGCGTGGTGAACTGTTGGATTGCAAGTGCTGTGGCGGCCATAAACTTTACCTCGCTAACCAGTCGCCGTTGTGCGCAAGCGTATGCCCAGCTCGCGCAGATGCTTGTCTGCCACCGGCGAAGGCGCTGAAGTCAGCGGGCACGCGGCGGATTGGGTTTTTGGGAAGGCCATGACGTCACGTATCGACTGCGCACCGCTCATCAACATGATCAAGCGATCCAATCCAAAGGCGATACCACCGTGCGGGGGGCAACCGTAGGTCAACGCATCCAGCAGGAAGCCAAACTTGTCGCGCGCCTCTTCTTCGCCAATGCCTAAAATACGGAATACCGCTGACTGCATTTCGGAGCGATGAATACGTATCGAGCCGCCACCGAGCTCGGTGCCATTGAGCACCATGTCATAGGCGCGCGACAACGCCGCACCCGGATCCGCCTCAAGCTTCTCAATATCATTTACTGTGGGGGCGGTAAACGGATGATGCAAGGCCGACCAGCGTTTTTCCTTTTCATCCCATTCAAACATCGGGAAATCAACCACCCACAACGGCCGCCAACCCTGCTCCACCAACCCGCGATCATGACCAACCTTGATGCGCAGCGCACCCAACGCTTCGTTCACGATATTGGTTTTGTCCGCACCGAAAAAGATCAGGTCATTATTCTGTGCGCCGGTACGTTCGAGCATCGCGGCGATCACATCATCGGGCATGAATTTCAAAATCGGCGACTGCAAACCTTCACGGCCTGCGGCACGATCATTGACTTTGACATAGGCCAGACCCTTGGCGCCGTAAATCGCAACGAACTGGGTGTAGTCATCAATTTCCTTGCGGCTTAGCGCACCACCGTTCGGCACACGCAATGCAGCGACGCGGCTTTTCGGGTCATTGGCAGCGCCCGAAAACACTTTGAAATCGACATTTTTCATTAAATCGCCTAAATCCACCAACTCCAGGGGAATGCGCAAATCAGGTTTGTCGACACCAAATCTCGACATCGCTTCGGCATAGGTCATGCGCGGCATCGGATTGGGCAAGGCCACTTCCAGCACGTCACTGAACAATTTGCGTAACATGTTTTCCATGAGCGCCATAATCTGATCCTCGTTCATGAACGAGGTTTCGATGTCCAGTTGCGTGAATTCCGGCTGGCGATCAGCACGCAAATCTTCATCACGGAAGCAACGCACAATCTGATAATAACGATCCAGACCACCCATCATCAACAATTGTTTAAACAACTGTGGTGATTGCGGTAGCGCAAAAAACTCGCCCGGATGTGTGCGGCTCGGCACCAGATAGTCACGCGCTCCTTCTGGCGTAGACTTGGTAAGAATCGGCGTTTCAACATCCATAAAACCCTGCTCATCAAGAAAACGCCGCATGTTGGATGCAACTTTGGCGCGCATACGCAAACGCTGCAACATTTGTGGACGACGCAAGTCTATGTAGCGATAGCGCAAACGTATTTCTTCGCTGACCTCCACATCGTCACTCACTGAAAATGGCGGTGGCTCGGCGCGGTTTAAAATTTCCAGCGCTTGCGCAACGATTTCAACTTGCCCAGTGGGCATGTTGGCGTTTTCAGTGCCCTCAGGACGGTGGCGCACCGTGCCTTTAACCTGCAACACATATTCACCGCGCACGCGCTCGGCGCAAGCGAAGGTATCTGCCATAACAGGATCGAACACCACCTGCACCAGGCCTTCACGGTCGCGCAGGTCAATAAAAATCACGCCGCCATGATCACGACGACGATGCACCCAGCCGCATAACTCGACTTGCTGGCCTAGTAATGACTCATTTAATTGCCCGCAATAATGGCTACGCATGATACTCTTCCTGATGATTATGTAATTTTAAATCTGACTCGCCAACAGCAGTTACATTCTTTAACGCAGATTTTCCATTAACTTCGTAACGAGGGTGCGCAAGGTGCTGAATCTGCGCGCGGGAGAGGATGAAATCGCATAACGTCAGTTACATTTTCTGCTCTGGCATGGCGGCAGCACTGGATTCGACCACACCTGACTTATCCCATTTTGGCACGACTACACCCATCGAAATAATCATCTTCAACCCATCATCCACGCTCATCTCCAGCTCCACCACTTCACGGCGCAACACCATGAGGAAAAATCCTGAGGTGGGGTTGGGCGTGGTAGGCACGTAGACATTAATCACCTCTTCGCCAGTTTTGGACTGTGCCTCGCCCACGGCGGTGCCGGTTTGAAATGCCAGCGTCCATATACCTTTGCGCGGATATTCAATCAGCAATACTTTGCGAAACGATTGGCCGCCAGAGGTAAATACCGTTTCGGTGAGCTGTTTAACCGCCGAATAAATCGGGCGTACCAAGGGGATGCACGCCAGTGCTTTTTCCCATAACGCTACCAGGCGCCGACCAAAAAAATTGGCCACCACCACGCCCGTCAGCAACACCACTGTCACTGACAGTAACACGCCCAGCCCAGGAATATGAAAACCAAACACCACATCAGGATGATAGACGGCCGGCAACACCAGCAGGGTTTGATCCATCATATCAACCAGGAGCTTGATCACCATCACAGTCACCCCCAGGGGCAACCAGATCAACAATCCGGCAATCAGATAACGGCGCATAACATACCTTTAATCACATGTCGTACCTATTCAGATGCCGTGGTTTTGGTGCTAGACGCAGCAGCAGGCGTCGCCGCCACCTCTTTTTTCTCGTCTTTCTTTTCGCCCTTCTTCGCGCCGCCCTTGAAATCGGTTTCGTACCAGCCACCACCCTTTAAACGAAACCCGGCAGCAGACACCAGCTTCTGCAATTGCGCCTTGGCACATGAAGGACACTCCAACAACGGAGCGTCACTCATTTTCTGTATGGCCTCGAATGCATGTCCACACGCCGCACATTGATACTCGTAAATAGGCATAGCTACCAAAAACCTCCGGAACTCTTCAGAAAAATTAATTAACAATCAAGATATTAGGCGCTTCACTCCAGCAACCCAAACAACTTTCTACTATACCACATTTTAGCGGCACATTGGTGCATGATCACTGGAGACCATATTACCGCTACGACTGCACACATGCATGATGTAATGCCCATTATTTGCGCGAATTGACGTTTGCTTGCAAGGAAGATGGCCAACGATGGGCTGACACTATGCACAAGCTGTTATTGACAATCAATAAAGAGGTCAATGCCGCCGGCGGCGCACTGAATGAAGCGGATGCCAAGCCATGGCGTCAACGTCTCCATTTCACCCATCCTTGTGCTACGTGCTGCCTATGCCGCACTGGATTTTTGGTTTATGATGGTGATTATAATGCCGACATTATATTTAGCAGCGGTTTTAATCGCCGTTCTCAGGGCCTGCCCCCACGAAGGCGGGGGATGATGCACCGGCGCCGGCTCACGCATACGTGCCCACAATCACTTTAACACTGGCAACACACCACTTATGAATGCAGAAGAACGATCCGTTCACCCCAGCTTCCAGAGCATTAATGACGCCGCGTTGACGCGCGAGTCGTGGAAGATTTTTCAGATCATGGCGGAATTTGTTGAAGGCTTTGAACGCCTGTCGCAAATCAAACCCTCAGTCAGCATCTTCGGTTCGGCACGCACGCCGGTGGATCACCCCTATTACAAACTCACTGAAGACATCGCGCTGATGCTGTCAAACGCGGGGTTCAGCGTGGTGAGTGGCGGCGGACCGGGTATTATGGAAGCGGCCAATAAAGGCGCATTTGCCGGAAAATCCCCCAGCATTGGCCTGAACATTGTGCTGCCGCACGAACAGGCCACCAATCCCTATCAGAATATATCTCTGAATTTCAGGCATTTTTTTTCACGAAAAGTAATGTTCGTAAAATATGCCTCAGCGTATGTGGTGTTGCCGGGTGGATTTGGCACGCTCGACGAGTTGGCCGAAATTCTGACCTTGGTGCAAACCCGCAAAACCAGGCAAATCCCGATTATTCTGGTACATAAACCCTTTTGGGAAGGCTTGATGGCGTGGTTTCAAAACACGCTGGTGGCGGAAGGCGTGATCAGCCCTGAAGACATGAATCTGATGCAAATTGTGGATACCCCGCAAGAAGTGGTTGATGCCATTTTCAACCACTATGAGAGTCGCGGATTTGAACCCTCGGCGGATGAACAAGCCACGCTACTGGATCTCTAACCTGAACGGCGATTGGAGCCAACGACTATGCGTTACCCTGCAATTATCCTGACATTATTACTCACTCCGGTTTTCGCGGTCACCGCCGATGTTGCAGCGCCGACCGATCTGCCGCCCCCACCTACGGACAGCCTGAACGGCGAGACTCCAGAGCCCGAGGTGCGCATTATCAGCCGACCGCAGGAAACCGTGGAAGAATACCGGATGGGCGGCGCGCTCTACATGATAAAAGTGACCCCCAAACAGGGCGTCGCCTATTATCTGGTGGATACCGATGGCGATGGTAACCTTGAAACCCAGCGCAGTGCTCTGGAGCCGCGTATGGCAATCCCCGGCTGGGTAATATTGCGCTGGAAGTAACTCGCGCAATCACCGTCCAATAGTTTAAAATATCAGCCATATCCAACTAAAAAAGCCCCCAAATGTCTGTCTACACGCGCATCGAGCGTAACGATCTTGAAGAGTTTCTGCACCATTACCCGCTCGGCACGTTGGTGAGTTTCGAGGGGATCCGTGCTGGCATTGAAAACACCAATTATTTTGTCACCACAATGACGACTCCCAGCGCACCTCCCGCACAGTTTGTGTTAACCCTGTTTGAACAGTTGAAGCAGGATGAACTCCCCTACTTTATTGACTTGATGGCTTTTTTCGCCGAGCGTGGCATCCCCAGCGCACACCCCCTCGCTGATCACCAGCAGCATTATCTGCGCGTATTACACGGCAAGCCCGCTGCCCTGGTGCAACGCTTGAGCGGCGCGGGCGCGGAGCACCCTACCCCCGCACAATGCCACGCGCTAGGAGATACATTGGGGCGCATGCATATGGTGGGGCAGGCATATCCATCACGGCGTGCCAATACACGTGGACTTGCGTGGTGCCAAAAAACCATGAACACCGTGTTACCGCGTTTAACTGCACCAGACGCCGCCCTGCTCCAGGAAGAAATGCGCCTTCAAACGGCGTTTCACGCCACCCCTGCCGCAAACGCCCTGCCACGCGGCGTTATTCATGCTGATTTATTTCGTGACAATGCCTTGTTTGTGGGCGACACCCTCACGGGTATTATCGACTTTTACTACGCCTGCAACGACGTGCTGCTATACGACGTTGCAGTCACAGTAAATGACTGGTGCAGCCAGCCGGATGGCGCTTTGAACGACGTTCTCACCCCCACGCTGCTGCAGGCTTACCAGCAACAACGCCCTTTCAGCGCCGCCGAACACGACGCCTGGCCCATGATATTACGCGCCGCCGCGCTGCGGTTCTGGCTGTCGCGGCTGCATGATTTACACTTCCCCCGCGCCGGCGAAATCACCCACACCAAAGATCCTGATGTTTTCAAACACATTCTTGCACAAAGAAAGCACAGCGCAACTTTATGAGACATACCGATAGAAAGTAATATAAATTTGATAAGTTAACGCTAAGCTATTGGTGTCATAATGAATTCTGCGTTATGCACAAAATCTGTGGGTAACTCTGTGGAAAGTTTGGGGTCACAGGCTGTAAACAGCCATTACAGTAGCGTTACAGCCGTCTTGAACAAAAAACGATCAAAAATAATATGTCAATTAAAAACAAATAGTTATATCTCATAAATAAACACTGTCAATTATTATGTGGGGTAATATCCCTTAAACTCGGGGCGATACCCCCTTAAATTCCGGAGCCTGCGTGTATTGTGCATAAGAAAGCGCATGACCATCACCGTCAAAGCGGAAAAATGGCTGTCTCGCC
>JANOOA010000053.1:0-9046 GCA_031421115.1 Gammaproteobacteria bacterium
GGCGCTGCATGAAGCGTTCCGGCGCGGCAGCCTGGTGCCGATTGCTACGCCCGATCTGGATTTGCGCCGCCAGTTTCAGTTTGTCTGGCATAAACAAAAATACCAAACGGCAGGTATGCGCGAGTTTCTGGCGCTGTGCCGCACCTTAACGGCGGGCGTTACCCGCAGTGATGAGATTCAACTGCCAGTTATTGTTTGAACGAGATTGTTAATATGCAACGTGATGTAATGGCTTATGATGTACTGATTGTCGGCGCCGGGCCAGCAGGCTTGTGTGCCGCGATTCGCCTTAAGCAGCTCGCCCTTGCTGATAGCCGAGAGTTAAGCGTCTGCGTACTGGAAAAAGGCGCGCACGTGGGTGCGCATATTCTTTCCGGCGCGGTCATCGACCCTATTGCGCTGAATGAGTTGATTCCCGACTGGCGCGAACGCGGCGCGCCGCTGCATACACCGGTGACTGAAGATCGCTTTTTGCTGTTAAGCGAATCCGGCAGCACACCCATCCCCACCGCGCTGTTGCCACCGCTGATGCGCAATCACGGCAATTATATTGCCAGCCTCGGTAATGTCTGCCACTGGCTGGGCGAACAAGCCGAAGCGTTGGGCGTGGAGATTTACCCGGGCTTTGCCGCCGCTGAGGTGCTCTATCATGACGATGGTAGCGTTAAAGGTGTCGCCACCGGTGACATGGGCATCAACAAGGAAGGCACGCACAAATCCAGCTACACGCCGGGCATGGAGCTGCATGCAAAATACACCTTGATCGCTGAAGGTGTGCGCGGCTCGCTCGCCAAACAAATCGAAGCGCGCTATGAACTACGAGCCGCATGTGATGTGCCGAAATACGGTCTCGGCTTCAAAGAACTGTGGCGCGTCGATGCGGCGCACCATCAGCCCGGCTTGGTGTTACATACACTAGGTTGGCCGCTGGATTCACATACCGGTGGTGGTAGCTTCCTCTATCACCTCGACAAGCACACGGTTGCCGTGGGTTATGTTGTGCATCTGGATTATGCCAACCCGTATCTCAGTCCGTTCGATGAATTTCAGCGTTTCAAAACCCATCCTGCAATACGCGACACCTTCATGGGTGGCGAACGCTTGAGTTACGGCGCCCGCGCCATCAGTGAAGGCGGCCTGCAATCACTGCCAAAATTAACATTTCCTGGTGGAGCGCTGATCGGATGCAGCGCCGGACTCGTGAATGTGCCGCGCATCAAAGGCAGCCACAACGCCATGAAAAGCGGCATGCTCGCTGCTGAAGCGGCGTTCCAGGCCATTTGCATAGATGGCCGCGAGGGTCATGATGAATTGACAGGGTATACACAATCATTTGCCGGTTCATGGATACAGCAAGATCTCGATGCAGTACGTAACGTGAAACCCGCGCTATCCCGTTGGGGATTATGGCGCGGCATGGCGTACGCTGGGATTGATCTGTGGTTACACCATTTTGGCATACGGCTACCTTGGACTCTGCGGCATAGCGGTGCTGATCACGCGTCACTACAAACCGCCGCTGCCTGCAAGCCCATCGCGTACCCCAAAGCCGACGGCGTGCTGACGTTCGACAAGCTCAGCTCCATTTATCTGTCCAACCTGAGCCACGAAGAAGATCAACCGATCCACCTCAAGCTCGCGCAGCCGCAGCTTGCCATTGAACACAATCTGCGAATTTATGATGCGCCCGAGCAACGCTATTGCCCTGCTGGCGTGTACGAAATTGTGCGCGCGCCTGAACAGCCGCCGCACATGGATGTGCAAGTGCCGCTAGAGGCAGGAAGCCGGGAGCGGCCGCCACGCTTGCAGATCAATGCTGCCAATTGCGTGCATTGCAAAGCGTGTGATATTAAAGACCCATTACAAAACATTAACTGGGTAACGCCAGAGGGGGGTAGTGGGCCGAACTATGTGGATATGTAGCAAAGCGAAACGCGGGCGAAGTGGTAGTGCGCCTTGTTGGACGAAGCCGCTACGCGGCAGAAAATTATCGACATTTGTGTAGAACTCTATTACCTGCTCAATTCTGGGCAGCCTTGCAATGGAGTTTACTATGGAACCCACCGAAAAAGCACGATTCGACATCCTTTACCAACATCACCTGTGGGCTTTGGAGCTCCGGGGCATGAGCGATAGCACCATTGACGTCTACTCAGCACCGGGGCCGACAAAAAAACTGCTCAACTGAAGCCAAATAACGAGAAAATAACGCAACAAAAAATCAGTACACGTTAATTAATTGATTATTAACGGTTTTTTTATGCTACTGTTAAACTTCGGCTGGTCGGCAGTAATTGCGTAAAATAGCCCGGTAATCTGCTTTATAATAGCCCGAAGTATTCATTTTTAGCCAAACAGCAGGTAACAGTGAAACAGTCCACCAGGGAAGATTTCAAAAGAAACATTCACGGAAAAGACTCAGTGCTGGACATCAAAGGATCAGTCTTCACGCTAACCGTGCTGTGCCTGAAAAGCGCTAACAGTGCTGCGATAGAGCTTGCCCTGCACGAACACCTGTCGCGGGCACCGCATTTTTTTCATAATGCCCCCGTAGTTATTGATGTAAAAGCGCTGCCTCATGACGCCGCGATCGATCTGGATTTTGCATTACTGACGTCCCTGTTGCGTAAACATCATCTGGTGCCCGTGGGCGTGCGGCATGCTGCCGCCGAACAACTTGATCGTGTCATTGCTGCGGGTCTTGCGATACTGCAACAAAACACTAACTCTGAGTCTGTCGAACGTGCTGTAGCGCCCACTACACGGGCAAGTGCCGTGCCTCCGCCCCAGACCAGCACCACGACAAAAATCGTGCGTCAGCCCGTGCGCTCCGGGCAACAAATCTATGCCAAAGGCAGTGACTTGATATTACTGGCGCCTGTCAATGCCGGCGCAGAAGTGCTGGCCGACGGCAACATCCACATCTACGCGCCGTTACGGGGCCGCGCCCTGGCGGGCGTCGCCGGCGACATGAATGCGCGTATTTTCACACACTCACTGGAGGCCGAACTGGTGTCCGTGGCCGGGCATTACCGCATTTTTGAGCAGCAACCGGCCGCAGACGTGCATGGCAAATCCGTGCAAATATATCTGGAAAATGAGCGCCTCATTATCACACCATTAATTTAACAATTTATTTTATTATTATTCAAGGAGCACACATTGACCAAAGTTATCGTTGTTACTTCAGGCAAAGGCGGGGTAGGAAAAACTACCAGCAGCTCCAGCTTTGCCAGTGGATTAGCCTTGCGTGGCCATAAAACTGCCGTGATTGATTTTGATGTTGGCCTGCGCAACCTCGACCTGATCATGGGTTGTGAACGCCGCGTGGTGTATGATTTTGTCAACGTCATCAACGGCGAATCCACACTGAAACAGGCGCTCATCAAAGACAAGCATTGCGACAACCTGTTCGTGTTGCCCGCCTCACAAACACGAGACAAAGATGCGCTGGATAAAGAAAGCGTAGGGCGTGTTATTAACGAATTGCGTGACAGCTTCGATTATATTGTCTGTGACTCACCTGCCGGCATCGAAAAAGGCGCGCTCATGGCGCTGTATTACGCCGACGAAGCGCTGATCGTCACCAACCCGGAAGTATCTTCAGTACGTGACTCCGACCGCATTCTCGGCATTCTCGCCGCCAAATCAAAACGCGCTGAAGACGGCGTTGAGCCGATTAAAGAACATCTGTTAATCACACGCTATTCGCCGCGTCGCGCCGCCGCAGGCGAAATGCTCAGCGTCACTGACGTACAGGAAATTCTCAGCATTCCCCTGCTCGGCGTCATCCCCGAGACCGAAGCCGTGTTACAGGCCTCCAACGCTGGTATACCGGTAATTCACGACATAGAAAGCAATGCAGGCCAGGCATATCGTGATGTAGTCGCACGCTTTCTCGGTGAAGATGTGCCGATGCGCTTCTTGACCGCCGACAAAAAAGGCTTTTTCAGCCGCTTATTTGGAGCCTGAGCCATGTCATTTCTTGATTATCTGCTTGGCACACGCAAGAAAACCGCCACTGTCGCCAAAGACCGCCTGCAAATCATTCTCGCCCGCGAGCGCGTAGACCGCAAAGGCCCCGACTTCTTGCCAGAATTGCGTCAGGAATTACTGCAAGTGATTTCAAAATACGTAAAGATTGACCTTGATCAAGTTAAGGTTAATCTTGAGCGCGATGGAAACTTTGAAGTGCTGGAATTAAATATCGTATTACCGGAATCAATCAACACCGTAAAAAAAACTGCTTCATAAATTGTAAAAGTCTCGACTTGATTGATACATGCAACAAATCAAGTCGAGACTTCCGCATCTCATACATGGCTGCGGGCACGCCGGATCATTTGTTGCACCTCGGGGCATGCGTTAAGCTCAATCAATTCCACTCCTGGATGCGCGTTCGCAAAGACACGAAATATTTCATCGGCAAACGCCTGACCGACTGACTCGATATCACTGAAATCGAATAGCACTGTCTTGAATCTGTCGATCCGCGCCAAGAGTCGCTTCGCCTCCGAACGCGAAACCAGCTTACTATCCCCGTACTGCGCCAGCTTTACCGGAACAATGGTTTTATTAAAGCCATAGTCGTCACCCGACGTGTATTCATCGAACACCTGTTTCGCGGACCGTGCCGTATGATTATTTAGCTTCATCCAAACATAAGTTCCATTTGAGGCGCTATCCCGTTCCCAAATCCAGACTTCCTTGTCTCCAAATTGATGTGGAAAATGAACCCCGCCAGACATAATTCGAAAATCATCAAACATCCGTGATGTGAAAAAAATACCTTCGCCGCTATGGCGCGCCGGATCAGTGGTGAGCTTCCCCTTGGCGAGCTCGAGCACTGCATGACGCTCATCCAATAACCCGAGCTGGGCTTGAATCTTTTTAAAGATTCCCACCCCGTTATCATCAATGGTGATACACGTGCTAACGGCCGTCTTTTCAACATTGACACTGATAGCTGTTCCACCGGAATGATCAATGGCATTATTGAACATTTCAGTGAATCCATAATGCCAAATACCGAGCACGTTATCTGGCATTGGCCCCAACTTTTCCTCGATGTCTTTTCTCCAGACAGCATCCTCTGCTAAACCGCTGGACAGCTCATAACTCTGTCGCCACGTCATAAGAAGCGCCAGCCTATAGGTTCGCCCACGCGTATTACCTGCGGGAATAATGACCGCTTCACGGGCAAGACTGGCTAGATGCTTGTTCACTGCCTGGCGTGTTACAGCAAAATGTTCTGACGTCACTTTCATAATATCAGCGGGATGCTTTTCGATATGTTCCAGGATATAGTGACGTATCGCCTCACCACGCACACGAACCTTGCTCATCTCACGACCTTTTGACAACCTTTAATGAATATATTGTCAACATTTTATCAAAAATTGTCAACCATTCCTGCTCAAGGATCACTTGACACATAAACTGCTGAAAAATCGCTTTTAAACCCTAAAACCCCCCATAACCTGCGCCCATAGAGTAAAATGCGCACTCATTCAACAAGACAAAGTATCCCATGACCCTCCCTCCGCTACGCCTCAAAAAGAACGAAGACCGCCGCCTGCGTGCCGGGCACCTATGGGTGTTCAGCAATGAAGTCGACACCGCCAAAACCCCACTGAACGCCTTTGAAGCCGGGCAACCGGTCGAGATTCAGGACAGCAAGGGGGAGGCCATCGGCAACGGCTATGTCAACCCGCATTCGCTGATCTGCGCGCGCCTGGTGAGCCGCGATACAGAGCATGTGCTGGGCAAGTCGTTGCTGGTGCATCGCCTGAATATGGCGCTGTCATTGCGTGAAAGGCTGTTCGGCACGGACAAGCCCTATTACCGCCTGGCGTTTGGCGACAGCGATGGTCTGCCGGGGCTGGTGGTGGATCGTTTTGGCGATGTGTTAGTCGCGCAGATTACGACAGCCGGTATGGAACGCTGCAAAGCTGACGTGGTGACAGCGCTGGAGCAGGTGATAAAGCCCACCGCCATTCTGTTTCGTAACGACACCAACAGCCGTGCCATGGAAGGCTTGGAAAGTTATGTGGAAACCGCGCTCGGCACGGTGCCGGAGCATGTCATGCTGGAAGAAAATGGCGTGCGCTTCAACGCACCGCTGCTCAGTGGCCAGAAAACCGGTTGGTTTTACGATCACCGCCTGAACCGCGCACGCATGCAGCATTACGTGCAGGGCAAGCGCGTGCTGGATGTGTTCAGCTATATCGGCGGCTGGGGCATACAGGCCGCCATCGCCGGCGCCGCACAGGTGATCTGTGTTGACAGTTCTGCGGCGGCGCTGAACCAGGTTCAGCAAAACGCCGCGCTCAACCATGTTGCCGAACGTGTCTCCATCATGGAAGGTGATGCCTTCGAGGTGCTCAAGGCATTGCGTGCTGATCACGAGAAATTCGACGTGGTGATTCTCGACCCGCCCGCCTTTATTAAACGCAGCAAAGATATGCGCGCCGGACTGGAAGCGTATCAACGCATCAACCAGCAAGCTATGCAGGTGCTCGCCAAAGACGGCATTATAATCTCTGCCTCGTGCTCGTTTCATCTGCCGCGCGCTGGCTTGCGTGATGCGATGCTGCGTGCCAGTCGCCACATCGACCGCAACCTGCAAATTCTTGAGCAAGGCCATCAAGGGCCAGATCATCCCGTGCATCCGGCGATTTCCGAAACGGATTATCTGAAAATGTTTATTGGCCGGGTAGTACCAAGTGCCTGAGAGTGCTCATGAACCGACATATTGTGGCGCTGAATGATCACCTAAAAACGGCGATTGGAACCTACTGCGAATGTCTAATATACTGAATCCGCGCTACGGTTCAATCGCCGTTTTTAGGATTATAAATTAAAGCCACCCATGCATAGCCGTTCCACTGAAAATACTACAACACCCCGCAGAGACTGGCAAACCATTGGCATTCTAATGCCTTATTTATGGGAATACCGGGCGCGCGTGATTGTAGCGATGGGTTTTCTGGTTTTAGCCAAGCTGGCAGGCGTTACCGTGCCGCTGGTATTAAAAGAAGTGGTTGATGCACTCGATAGCACCCATAACACGGCGGTAATTTTACCGTTAGCGCTGCTGATTGGCTACGGCGCATTGCGCCTCGCCAGCACGCTGTTTAACGAGTTGCGTGATCTGGTGTTCGCCAAGGTGGCGCAACGTGCCATTCGTAATATTGCTCTCAAGGTATTTCGCCATTTGCATTCCCTGGCATTACGTTTCCACCTTGAGCGTCAAACCGGCGGCATGTCGCGCGACATTGAGCGCGGTACACGTGGCATGAGTTTCTTATTGTCATTCATGCTCTTCAACATCTTGCCGACTCTCCTTGAAATTGCCCTGGTAGCCATTATTTTATTCGTTACCTACAATGCTTGGTTTGCCATCACCACCACCGTCACCATTGTGGTTTATATTGTTTACAGCCTGGTAATAACCGAGCAGCGCATGGCGGTGCGACGCGTCATGAATGATATGGATTCAAAAGCAAACACGCGCGCCATTGACAGCCTGATCAATTATGAAACGGTAAAATACTTTAACAATGAAGACTACGAAGCACGTCGTTACGATGAACACATAGCGACATGGGAGCAGGCGGCACTCAAAAATCAGGGATCGCTCTCAGTACTGAATTTTGGCCAGGGTGCGATTATTGCTGTCGGCGTAACGCTACTGATGATTCTGGCGGGACAGGGTGTCGTCGATGGCAGTATGACCATGGGTGATCTGGTGCTGGTGAACGCTTACCTTTTACAGCTCTTCATACCCCTTAATTTTTTAGGGTTTGTCTACCGCGAAATTAAACACTCGCTCACTGACATGGAAAAAATGTTCAGCCTGCTGGACAAGCCTCAAGACATTAAAGACCGGCCTGGCGCTCCGCCGCTTGAAGTGGGCGAGGGTGCAGTACGTTTTGAGCATATTGATTTCGGCTACCAAACGGAACGGCAGATTCTATTTGATCTTGATTTTGAAATTCCCCCCGGTAAAAAGGTCGCCATAGTGGGCTCCAGCGGCGCTGGAAAATCAACATTATCACGCCTGTTATTCCGCTTTTATGACGTGGACGGGGGGCGCATTCTCATTAATGGGCAGGATATCCGCGAGGTCAGCCAACAAAGCGTGCGTGCCGCGATCGGCATTGTGCCACAAGACACCGTGCTATTTAACGACACTATTTATTATAATATCGCCTACGCCAAACCTGATGCCAGCCGCGAAGAGGTGATGCGGGCGGCAACCATGGCGCACATTCATGCCTTCATTGAATCTATTCCACAAGGCTACGAAACCCTGGTAGGCGAGCGTGGGCTGAAACTTTCAGGCGGTGAAAAACAACGCATTGCGATTGCACGCACCATTCTCAAAAATCCACGCATTCTGATTTTTGATGAAGCAACGTCGGCACTTGACTCTCATTCAGAACAGGCAATTCTGTCTGCGCTTGCGGAAGTTGCCGCCAACCACACCACACTGGTGATTGCGCACCGCTTATCAACTATTGTCGACGCCGACCAGATTTTAGTGATGGAACATGGCCATGTGGTAGAGCGCGGCACACACAGCGCACTACTGCAACAGGGGTCGCTCTATGCTCGCATGTGGGCTTTGCAGCAGCAGGAGCGTAGCAAAGAAATTGCGGCCGACTCTGGCGAGCCAATTTTGATTGTAAACTAATCACGGGTGTCAGAAAAGCATTACGCTTTTTTCAAGCGATAAACTAATCCCCCCTGATAACGCACGGTTTCGAAAAAATCTACATACCCTGAGACTGATTCAGAGGCTCCCAGGCATAAATAACCACCGGGCTCCAATACTTGGGCAAAGCGCGTAAGAATTTCCCGCTTTAATTCGGCAGAAAAATAAATCAGCACATTACGACAAAAAATCACATCAAACTTTCCCAGCAAATGATAATCTTTTTTCATCAGTTTCATTTCTGAAAAAGTAATGCGCTTACGTATTTCAGATTTAACTTGCCATGCCTTATCTTTAATATCACCGGCATTGCCTTTAGCATCAAAA
>JANOOA010000054.1:0-4526 GCA_031421115.1 Gammaproteobacteria bacterium
CGTCTTACGGCACGCGCCAATGAGCCGCCGATGAGTCCTACCCCGATGATGGCAATGCGCTTGATCATGTGTTTCTCTAGCCTGGATTTAGCCTAAGTCGCGGCCAATCACCTGCGCAATGCCACGTAACTCGCCCATCAACGTCATTAACTCCTGCGGCGTCAATGCCTGGTCGGCATCACACCATGCCTCGGCAGGTGTCGGGTGCATTTCTATCAACAAACCATCTGCACCGGCGGCAATTGCGGCGCGCGATAAGGCAGGCACCATCCACGCTTTGCCGCCAGCATGGCTGGGATCAATAATCACTGGCAGGTGGGTTTCGCGCTTGAGCACGGGAATGGCTGTAACGTCCAGCATATTACGGTAATAGGTTTCAAAACTGCGCACGCCGCGCTCGCAGAAAATGATGTTGTGATTACCGCCTGCCGCAATGTATTCAGCGGCCATTAACCATTCTGAAATCGTCGCTGACATACCGCGCTTGAGAATCACGGGGGTTTGTATACGACCCACTTCTTTGAGTAGATCAAAGTTCTGCATATTACGCGTGCCGATTTGAATCACATCCACGCCATGCTCGAGAAAGGTATCAAGCATACGCACGTCCATCAATTCGGTGACGATGGGCAGGTTATGTTTGCTGGCGGCGCTCTGGAACATGTCCAGACCCCCAACACCCACACCCTGGAAAGTGTAAGGACTGCTGCGCGGCTTAAACGCACCGCCCCGCATTAAACGGCAGCCCGCAGCAGCAACGCTTTGCGCCGCGCTGTCCATTTGCGGTTGCGTTTCAACAGAGCAGGGGCCAGCAATAATTTGAATGGTTTTGCCACCAATCTTGATACCACGCACATCAATCACACTGTCTTCGACATGCGATTCACGCGAAACAATTTTGTACGGCTTCATGACACGCACAACATTTTCTACGCCGGGTAAAGCTTCCAGTGCTTCTTTATCCATCTTACGCTCATCGCCGATGGCGCCGATGACAGTGCGCTCAATGCCACGCGACACATTTGCGCCCATGCCCATCACCTGCAGTTTTTTCTCCACCGCAGCGATTTCGCTATCGGCGACATTGGATCTCATAATAATAATCATTTGGCTACCTTATATTTGATGATTAACCACAGAGAACACAGGGGAGTTTACGAATTAAAAAGCTCCACGTCTCCTCCGTGGTTATGAAAAGTTACAGCACCGCGCCGGGATACGACCCGAGCACCTTTAACATGGCCGCTTCAGCACTCAACTCCTGTAATGCCTGGGCAACTTTTGGCTCTTGGCGGTGGCCTTCAATATCAATAAAAAATACGTAATCCCACATGCCGCGCCGCGATGGTCGCGACTCAATGCGTGTCATGGAAATGCCGTAACGTGACAGCGGCTCGAGCAGATGATGCAAGGCACCGGGACGATTGCGCGCTGACAACAATAGCGAGGTCTTATCGCTGCCACTGAGTGGTGGTGACTGCGGGCCAATCACCAGAAAACGCGTGGTATTATCCGGCTCATCTTCAATATTGGCAACCATGATGTGCAAATTATAAATCTGCGCCGCTGCTTCACTGGCAATCGCCGCAGCGCCTGGCTCTTGCGCGGCGCGGCGCGCGGCTTCAGCATTGCTGCTCACCGCTACATGTTCGACACCGGATAAATTTTCTTCCAGCCATTCACGGCATTGCGCCAGAGATTGTTGATGCGAATAAACGCGAGTAATGGCCTTAATATCATTCAGATTGCCGAGCAGATTATGATGAATCCGCAACTCCACTTCACCGCAAATCTGCAACGGCGAGTTCATAAACGTATCCAGGGTATGATTAACAACACCTTCCGTGGAATTTTCCACGGGCACTACCCCGTAATGTGAGCCGCGCGACTCCACATCACGGAACACATCCGCAATGGTGCCGTGCGAGGTGGTTGTTACCGAATGACCAAAATGCTTGAGTGCGGCGGCCTGGGTAAAAGTACCTTCCGGGCCGAGAAAAGCGATTTTCATCGGCTGCTCCAGCGCCAGACACGCCGACATGATTTCACGGAACAGGCGCGCCATCTCCTCGCCGCTTAACGGCCCGACATTGCGCGCCATGACATTGCGCAACACCTGTGCTTCACGCTCTGGGCGATAGAAGTCGGCCGCCTCGACACTTTGCGCACTCACATTTAACTTTAGCGCGGCAACTTCCTGGGCGCAGCTCGCGCGCGCATTGATGAGCGCCTGAATCTGCTCATCCAGCAGATCAATGCGCGCGCGAATATGTTGCAGTGGGTTGATGGCCATATTTCAAAGTTGTCTGGTATTGATGGAAAAGGCAATCGATCCTGTTTATAAAACCCTTACCGCCAGCACACCTTCAATCGCAGCAATTTCCTTGATAACTGCCGCCGGAATCGCAGTTTCCACATCTGCCAGGGTATAGGCTATATTGCCCTTGGATTTATTTAACAGATCAATAATATTCAACCCGGCCTTGGCCATAGTGGTGGAAATCTGCCCCACCATGTTGGGCACGTTAGCGTTGGCGATGGCGATGCGATAGCCTTCAGTGCGTGGCATGACCACTTCAGGGAAGTTCACCGAGTTAGTGATGTTGCCGTTCTCCAGGAATTCACGCACCTGATCAGCCACCATTACGGCACAATTGTCTTCGGCTTCTTCCGTGGACGCGCCCAAATGCGGCAGAGTAATGACACGCGGATGTTTCTTCAGCAAGTTGCTGGGGAAATCGCACACATAACCGTAGAGCTTACCAGCGTCGAGCGCCGTCACCAGCGCGGCGTCATCGACAATGCCCTGGCGTGAAAAATTAAGCACTACCGCGCCCTGCTTCATGAGCTGGACGCGCTCGGCGCTGAGCATGTTGCGCGTGGCATCGACCAGCGGCACATGAAAAGACACGAAATCGACTTTTGACAACAAATCATCAACGCTGCTGGCCTGCTGCACCTCGGACGACAGCTTCCATGCCGCCTGCACAGTAATCGCCGGATCAAAACCCATTACCTTCATGCCGAGCTTAATGGCAAGATTCGCCACCCGCACACCAATCGCACCCAGACCAATCACGCCCAGCGTGCGCCCTGGCAGTTCGTAGCCGACAAAATCTTTCTTGCCTGCTTCCACCTGCTTATCGATGCTGGCATCGTCACCCTCGACGTGACGGGCAAATTCCCAGGACTGACAGATGTTGCGCGATGCCAGCAGCATACCGGCCAACACCAATTCGGCCACAGCATTGGCATTGGCTCCCGGCGCATTGAACACTGGAACGCCACGCGCGCTGAGCTTGTCGACGGGAATGTTGTTGACGCCCGCACCCGCACGGCCCACGGCCTTGACGGACGCGGGCAAGGTGTAATCGTGCATTTTGAAAGAACGCAGCAAAATGGCATCGGGGCTTGGCATTTCTCCCGAAGCAATCTCAGCCACCGCATAACAATCACGCGGCAAACGCTCCAGACCCTTCGGTGAAATATTATTTAAAGTTAGTATATTGAACATGACTCTTCATCCTATTTTATAGATTAAGCGTGGCGCTTTTCGAAATCGGCCATAAAGGCAACCAGCGCATCCACACCCTCTTCCGGCATAGCGTTGTAGATGCTGGCGCGCATGCCGCCGACTGAACGGTGCCCCGCCAGTGCTACCAAACCTGCGGCGTCGGCCTCTTTAACAAACACCTTGTCGAGGTTGGCGTCAGCCAGAATAAACGGCACGTTCATCAATGAACGGCAGCTTCGGTCAATCGGGTTGGAGTAAAATTTGGAGTTATCAATCGCCGCATACAGCTTGTCAGCTTTGCGCTGGTTGGTGGTGCCCATCGCTTTCAGGCCGCCGCCGCGCTTCAGCCAGTCGAACACCAGCCCGGCGCAATACCAGCCATAGGTGGGCGGGGTGTTGTACATGGAACCATTTTCAGCATGGATTTTATAGTCGAACATGCTGGGCGTGCCCGGCAAGGTCTGGCCGATCAGATCGTCACGCACAATCACTACGGTGAGACCCGAGGGACCCATGTTCTTTTGCGCACCCGCGTAAATGACACCAAACTTGCTGACATCCACCGGGCGCGACAGAAAGGTGGATGACATGTCCGCCACCAGCGGCACGGCGCCCACATCAGGTATGTTATGAAACTCTAAACCGCCAATGGTTTCGTTAGGCGTGTAATGCATATATGCCGCTGCCGCATCAAGACGCCAGGTAGCACGCGCCGGAATGGTGGTGAACTTGCTGTCTTTGGCGTTGGCGGCGACATTCACATCACAATACCGCTTGGCTTCGCTGATGGCTTTGTCTGACCAGATGCCGGTGTTGATGTAATCGGCCATAGCTTTGCCGCGCAACAGGTTCATCGGCACCATCGCAAACTGGCTACTGGCGCCGCCTTGCAGAAACAGTACTTTGTAATTGGCAGGTACCGCCATCAACTCGCGCAAGTCAGCCTCAGCCTGTTCGGCAATCGAGACAAATTCCTTGCCACGATGGCTCATTTCCATCACTGACATGCCCG
>JANOOA010000055.1:0-9455 GCA_031421115.1 Gammaproteobacteria bacterium
GTGCTGGTGAGCCGTTCTGATTCCACGCTGCGCGGTCATTATCCTGTAGAAACCGATGTTATTGCCGAAGAGTTAGGCCCATTTGACGCACACTTTCTGGTGCCCGCTTTTTTTGAAGGTGGGCGCGTTACACGTGACAGCATTCACTATCTGAAAGTTAATGGCGTGAATGTGCCAGTGCATGAAACTGAATTCGCGCGCGACTCCGTGTTTGGTTACAGCCACAGTTTTTTGCCGGATTATGTTGCCGAAAAAACCCATGGACGCATCGCATCACATAGCGTTGAACGTTTCTTGCTGGCCGATATCCGTAGCGGCGGCAGTTCCTGTGCATCCCTGCACTTGGGCATCCGCCGTGCAGGGATGCACAAGTGCCGCCAGAGGCAGGATGCCGAAAGCGGCCTGCCCGGCGTGCTGAACAGATTGTTGGCACTGAAAGATAATCAGTGCGGTGTTGTTGATGCCGAAAACTATGATGATCTGGCACTTTTTACGGCAGACGTGCGTGCGGCGGCTGCACAAGGCAAACGCTTTCTGTTTCGCAGTGCCGCAAGTCTGGTGAAGGCACTGGCCAATCTGCCGCCGCAGCCGGTGTCTGCGGAAACGATGGGTAGATTTACACGCGCCGCGCAGGGATGCGCAAGTGCCGTGGGCGCAGGACGCGCAGGAACGGACGCCGTGCAGGGACGAGCGCACGACGGAGCGGTGATTGTCGGTTCGCATGTTGAAAAGAGCAGCCGCCAACTGGCGCGCTTGTTACAGGAACCTGGTGTTGTTGGCATCGAAGTGGATGTAAGCAGAATCCAGAAACAACCTGAGCAGGTACTGCAAGCTGTGTTGCAGCAGGTCGAAGTTGCTTTTTCTGCGGGTAAAACATCCGTTGTTTACACCAGCCGTGGCGAAGTACAGTTTGCCGATCAAGCCGCGCGCCTGGCGTTCGGGGAAGTGGTGTCTGCACTGCTCATGGATGTGATCCGCAACCTGCCGCAAGATCTGGGTTTTCTGATCGGCAAGGGCGGCATCACTTCCAATGACATGCTCAGCAGCGGCCTTGCCTTGCGTGCGGCGCGCGTACTGGGTCAAGTCGCGCCCGGTGTGTCAGTCGTGCGTTGCCCTGCCGATCACCCGCGTTTTCCTGACATGCCTGTAGTGATTTTTCCCGGTAATGTAGGAGATGATGATGCGCTGGCGTTAGTTTACAGTCGCTTTTCACAGAATTAACTCACTATGACAATACTCTCCTTTGACAAGCAAGCATTACTGACCGCATTACGCGGCATCCTACCTGCTGATGCAGTCCTCTGCGAAACTGAAGATCTGCGTCCTTACGAATGTGATGGCCTGTCTGCCTATCGTGAACTGCCGATGATCGTGTGCCTGCCGCACACCATTGAACAAGTGCAAGCGATCTTGCGCGTATGTTACAAAATGCAGGTGCCCGTCGTGGCGCGTGGCGCGGGCACGGGTTTATCGGGCGGTGCTTTGCCGCTGGAAAATGGCGTGTTGCTGAGTCTTGCCAAATTCATGAGTATTCTGGAAATTGATACTGCGAATCGCATTGCGCGTGTGCAGCCCGGCGTGAGAAATCTTGCTATCTCGCAGGCTGTTGCGCCGCATGGTTTGTATTATGCGCCGGATCCTTCCTCACAAATTGCCTGCACTATTGGTGGTAATGTAGCGGAAAATTCCGGTGGCGTGCATTGTTTGAAGTATGGCCTCACCGTGCATAATGTGCTGGGTTTGAGAGTATTGGCCATGGACGGTGAGTTACTCGAAATCGGCGGCGCGACCCTCGACTCGCCGGGCTATGATCTGCTTGCGTTGATGACAGGCTCGGAAGGTCTGCTGGGCGTGATTGTAGAAGTCACCGTAAAGTTATTACCCAAACCCGAACGTGCGCAAGTGGTGCTGGCGGCGTTTGATGATGTTGTCAAAGCGGGTGCAGCAGTGGGTGACATTATTAGTGCCGGCATCATTCCCGGTGGATTGGAAATGATGGATAACCCGGCAATCCGCGCGGCTGAGGCGTTTGTGCATGCCGGTTATCCGGTTGATGCTGCCGCCATCCTGTTGTGTGAGCTGGACGGCACTAATGAAGAAGTCTCCGAGCAGATTTTACGGGTGCGTGAATTGTTGCAGGCGGCGGGTGCAACGCAAGTGCGCACCGCACGCGATGAGGCCGAACGCCTGAAATTCTGGGCAGGGCGCAAGGCAGCCTTTCCTGCGATAGGGCGGTTATCACCTGATTATTATTGCATGGATGGCACTATTCCACGTAAGCGCTTGCCCGAAGTATTGAAGCGTATCGCGGAACTTTCTGCTGAATATCAGTTGCCGGTTGCCAACGTATTTCATGCCGGTGATGGTAACTTGCATCCGCTGATTCTGTATGATGCGAACAAGCCCGGCGAGCTGGAGCGCACTGAGGAATTTGGCGGAAAAATCCTTGAGCTGTGTATCGCGGTAGGCGGCACTATCACTGGCGAGCATGGCGTAGGTGTAGAAAAGATTGGACAAATGTGCGTGCAATTCGCACCACAGGAGCTGGCGCAGTTCCACGCAGTAAAACACGCGTTTGACCCGCAGGGCTTGCTTAATCCTGGCAAAGCCGTGCCGACATTGCATCGTTGTGCAGAATTCGGCGCCATGCATGTGCATAAAGGGACGTTGCCTTTTCCTGAGTTAGAGCGTTTTTGATGGACACCAACACTGATATTAGTTCTGTGCTACAGGAAAAAGTGCTGGATGCAATCGCACAACATATTCCTGTTCAAATTGTTGGTCGAAACACCAAGGCTTTTTATGGCCGCACCCCATTGGCCGTTCCCGGCATCCTGCCTTCCACGGCACTTGCACATCCCTGTGTGGTGGGTGAGCACTTGTCAGTGGCGGGTCATTGTGGCGTGATAAGCTATGAGCCTACAGAATTGGTTATCACCGCGCGCGCCGGATCATCACTTTCTGGAATCGAGGCGCTGCTGGCGACACAGGGACAGATGTTACCCTTCGAGCCGCCGTACTTTGGCGCTCATGCTGAAGACACGCTGGGCGGCACGATCGCCTGTGGCTTTTCCGGGCCACGCCGGCCCTATGCAGGTAGCGCACGTGATGTTGTGTTGGGCATGAAAGTGCTTACCGGCAAGGGCGAGATTCTGCGATTCGGTGGGCAGGTGATGAAAAATGTCGCGGGGTTTGATGTGTCCCGCCTGATGGTGGGCGCGCTGGGCACATTAGGCATTCTGCTGGAAATTTCCCTGAAAGTCTTGCCTAAAGCCATGTTAGAAAAAACGCAGGTATTTTCCTGTGGCGCGCAAGAAGCGATACGCCGCATGAATGCCTGGGCAGGCCAGTCATTACCGTTATCTGCAGCGATGTTTGTTGATGGACAACTCCATATGCGCTTGTCGGGGAGCCACGCAGGTTTAGCGGAGGCATGCAAGAAACTGGGCGGAGAAGTGCTCGCACATGAAGACATGCTGTGGGCGAGTGTACGTGACCATAAGCACGCATTTTTTCACGGAGACACGCCGCTGTGGCGTGTCTCCGTGCCCTCTGCCGCACCTCTCATTGATATACCTGGTTCCTGGCTGATAGAGTGGGGTGGCGCGCAACGCTGGTTGAAAACGGCAATGACGAGTGAAGCGGTGCGTGAAAGAGTGGTTGCTGCAAAAGGGCATACAACATTGTTTCGCGGTGACGACCCACAAGGGAAAATATTCCATCCACTGTCTCCCGCATTAATGGCGCTGCATCAACGCCTCAAAGCAGAGTTTGATCCACACGGCATCATCAACCGTGGACGAATGTATGCGGATTGGTAAGGTATCAAATGTAGGGTGGGTTGAAAACCCACCAAGCGTTGGCCGCTTCCGGCATCCTGCCTCTCGCGGCACTTGTGCATCCATGCACGACACGCAGCAACACAACGCCTTGTTTCATGCGCCTTCAACAGGAAATTGAAATGAACAAACTGACACTGATTATCGGCAATAAAAATTATTCATCCTGGTCGTTGCGTCCGTGGTTACTGTTGAAGCACGCTGAAATCCCATTTAATGAGATACGCATCCCGTTATACAGTAACGAATGGGATAATATTCTTTCCTATTCCCCTTCCGGTAGAGTTCCTGTATTACGTGACGGTGATCTTACCGTCTGGGATTCATTGGCGATTTGTGAATATCTGGCAGAGAGTTTCCCTGATCACCCGTTATGGCCGAGTAACAAAGAGGCGCGCGCTGTAGCCCGTTCAGTGAGCGCGGAAATGCATTCCGGATTTACTAATCTGCGCAAGAACATGACCATGAATTGCCGAAAGGTTTTGCCTGGTAAAGGCCGCGCGCCCGGTGTACAGGAGGACATCGACCGTATTCAGCAACTATGGAATGACTGCCGTGCGCGTTTTGGTAAAGAAGGTGCGTTTTTGTTTGGACAGTTTTCTATTGCGGATGCGATGTATGCCCCCGTAACAACGCGATTTATCACCTATGAGGTACAGCTTGACAATGTGTCAACTGCGTATGTGCAAGCCGTGCAAGCACTGCCCGCCATGCAGGAGTGGTACGCCGCAGCGCGTGCCGAAAAAGAAGTAATCGAAAAATACGAACAATACGAACACTAACCACAAATGCAAACCAAACTCACTGACGCCATAAAAGATACCGCGTACGGCCAGGAGGCCGACAGCATTTTGCGTACTTGCGTGCATTGCGGTTTTTGCAACGCCACCTGTCCTACTTATCAGTTGCTGGGTGATGAGTTGGACGGGCCACGCGGACGTATTTATCTCATCAAGGAAATGCTCGAAGGCAATGCAGTGACGCGCAAGACCCAAGTACATCTGGATCGTTGCTTGACGTGCCGCGCCTGCGAAACCACCTGCCCCTCGGGGGTTAAATATGGTCGACTCGTGGATATTGGGCGTGTAGTGGCAGAGCAGCGGGTGCAGCGGCCATGGCGCGAGCGTGTGATGCGTAAAGCGTTGCGCATGTTGATTCCGCACCCGCAGCGCTTTACGCCATTACTGCGGCTGGGTCAATTAATACGTCCGCTATTGCCAGCAACATTGCGGCACTCTTTACCGCCACGTCAACTTTCATCAGCATGGCCTGTGCCACGTCATGCGCGACGCATGCTGGTCTTGGAAGGTTGCGTGCAACCGGCCATCGCCCCCAATATTAATGGGGCTGCGGCGCGCGTGCTGGATCGCCTCGGCATCTCGCTACTGCGTGCAGACAAGGCGGGTTGTTGTGGTGCTGTCAGTTATCATTTGAACGCACATGATGAAGGCATGGATTTCATGCGACGCAATATTGATGCCTGGTGGCCACATATTCAGAGCGGTATTGAAGCCATTGTTATCACTGCCAGCGGTTGCGGTACACTGGTGAAAGACTACGGCCATATTTTGCAACATGATCCTGCCTATGCAGAAAAGGCCGCACGTGTTTCTGCCCTGAGCCGTGATCTGAGTGAGATTCTGGCGGCGGAAGATCTGTCGGCTTTGGCGTCAGCAAAGCAAAAACAAAAAATTGCCTTTCACTCCCCGTGCAGTTTGCAGCATGCGCAGCAGTTGCCGGGCGTGGTGGAAAAAATCCTCACAGCCGCCGGCTTTGAGCTCACCACGGTGCCGGACGCGCATATTTGTTGCGGTTCGGCAGGCACTTATGCCATTCTACAAAAAGATCTTTCCCAGCAATTGCTGCGCAACAAGTTGAGTGCGCTGCAATCCGGCGCGCCAGCGATGATCGCCACGGCAAATATTGGTTGCCTTACCCATCTACAAAGTCAGTCCAGTGTGCCGGTGCGGCATTGGATTGAATTTATGGATATTATTTGACCTGTAGTACCCTCTTTTTCATTCAGCTTTGGTTCAGCTTGACGGGTGTAGTCTGTAGTCAAGCTGGAATAGAACCTGGCGGAATGAAAGGGTGTGGGGCATTACACTCTTAAATATTGGTAAATAAATCAAGGGGAAAATAATGAAAGTTAAAGCACTTATTCTGGGCGCTGCTCTGTCAGTTGTTGCCATGCCTTCTTTTGCAGACCTCGAACTGGCCAAGGCCAGCGGTTGCCTGGCTTGCCATAGCGTAGACAAGAAAGTTGTCGGCCCAGCTTGGATGGATGTATCCACGAAGTACAAGGGTAATGCTGCTGCCAAAGCTGATTTGATTAGCAAAGTAAAGGCTGGCGGTAAGGGCAACTGGACCGCAGTAACCGGTGGCGTACCAATGCCTCCCTACTCCCCACGCGTTTCCGATGAAAACATCGGCAAGCTGGTAGATTTCGTTTTGGGTCTGGCCAAGTAAGCTGCTCATGACGACACTGTTAAGTGCCAGTGCCTAACGGCGCTGGGGTTTAATAGCTGTCTCCAGCCCTCTCCATGACCGACTATTTCGGATGTGGAGAGGGTTTTTTTATGCGCTTTATCTCCATCCAGTGGGTGATGTGGTGCACTCCGCTAAAATTTTGCTTTTCCCCTGTTTTATTTCTCCTCTGTGATTCAGCCTGTGTTCAGCCTGCTTGTTGTACTCTATGATCGTACGCAAATGATTTTTCGTCAGTTTCAGGATTAGGCTTTCAGGAGGGATTCACAATGAAAAGATCGGCGTTGTTTGTTTTAGGCGTTACACTGTCATCCTTGATCATGTCATCGAATGTTATGGCAAGAGATGATGACGATGACCATGATGATCGTAAACAGTCTCGTTATGAGCGGCATTACGAAAATCATGGTTACCATCAAGATCACGCTACCTATGCAAAAGTTTTACATGCGGATCCGCTTATCGCCGTCTCGCGCAGACCGTATACGCAGCAACAGTGTTGGGATGAGCGCGTATCGTCGCCATCGCAGGGTGGGCGCACGCGTCACAATGCTGCAGGCGCGATGATTTTGGGTGGCATTCTGGGTGGCGTCGTCGGTCATCAAATTGATCGGCATGGTAATGGCGATACCGCTAAACTCATCGGTACATTGGTCGGCGCGTCGATTGGTCATGACATGGGCAATAATGATATACAGCCCGTCGTCACCACGGTGAGTCAGCGTTGCAGCAATATTACGCGCTATGATAATGATGAACGCATAGTCGGTTATCGCGTTACATACCGGTATCGCGGCCAGACTTTTGTCACCCGCACTGATCACCATCCGGGATCACGCATTCGGGTTAATGTCGCTGTAACCCCGGATCATTGAGCGGAGGAGGGCTGTTATGGGTGCATTTAACCCTATGAAAAATAAAAGTTAGTTTCCGGGCTATATTGATATTAAGGCGCATGTCGTATCATTGGGTAAATGCTGGTCGAAATGACATATTAAGCAGCAATGCCATAACCGAAAACTAACTAAAGATTACAATATGCGTGTATTGATTGTTGAAGATGAAGCGCCGCTGCGCGAGCAATTGGTAAGCCGCTTCAGCGAAGAAAGCTATGCAGTGGATGTAGCGACTGACGGTGAAGAAGGATTGTACCTGGGATCCGAGTTTCCCTTTGACGTGGCAGTGATAGATTTAGGTTTGCCAAAACTGTCGGGCATCGAGTTGATTCAACGGCTGCGCGCTGCGGGTAAAACTTTTCCTATTCTTATTCTTACCGCGCGTGGCCGCTGGCAGGAAAAAGTCGAAGGCCTGGAAGCCGGTGGCGATGATTATCTCGTCAAGCCTTTTCATATGGAAGAGTTGCTGGCACGCCTCAAAGTGTTATTGCGCCGCGCCGCAGGATGGTCACAGCCGATATTACGGTGCGCCCCCGTCGCACTGGATACTGTAACACAGCAAGTGAGTGTCAACGGCGTGCCGGTGGATCTCACTGCGTATGAATACAATTTGCTTGAATACTTAATGCTGCATAACGGCGAGGTTATTTCCAAGGCCAAGCTTACAGAACACCTCTACGATCAGGATTTTGATCGTGACAGCAATGTGCTTGAAGTGCTGGTGGGCCGCTTGAGACGCAAGCTTGACCCCGGCAATGACGTGCAGCCCATTGAAACCCTGCGTGGCAGAGGTTATCGCTTTACGCTAGAACGCAGTCAATAATGTTATCACTCAGCACGCGATTACTCCTTGCCGGCAGCCTGGTGTTGACGAGTTTTCTTGGGCTCACCGGGTTCACGCTTGACAAGGCATTTCGTGACAGCGCAGAAGCCGCAATGCGTGATCGACTTCAGGGACACATCTATGCGCTACTCGCCGCTTCAGAATTAAATAAAGCGGGTGCCATGGTCGTATCCAACCAGATGCCTGAAACCGGCTTTGCAACAACCGGGTCAGGTATCTATGGCCAGATTTCATCCCATGACGGCAAGCAGATTTTGCGCTCACCTTCCATGGCGGATATTACCATACCGTTTTCAACAGGATTAAAAATGGGCGCTACGCATTTTGCGCACCTGACTGCGTCCGATGGTACACCATTGTATGCCTTGAGCCTGGGCTTGTCCTGGAAAGTAAAAGGCAAGCCGCGTGACTTTACATTCAGTGTTGCAAGGAACTTGAGTAGCCTGGATGTACAGATAAATAGTTTCAGGCGCAGCTTGTGGGGCTGGCTGGGTGGCGTAGCCTTGTTGCTATTGGCAGTGCAGGGTAGCATATTGCGCTGGAGTCTTGCGCCCTTGCGGCGTGTAGCGATTGATCTGGCAGCGATTGAATCAGGGCGCGCCACACAACTGCAAGGCCACTATCCTCAAGAGTTGAGCGGCTTAACGGACAACCTCAACACCCTGATTCGTGGTGGTCAGGAGCAGCTGGAACGTTATCGCCATACGCTGGCTGATTTGGCTCATAGCTTAAAGACGCCACTTGCGGTAGTGCGTAATTCAGTGGAAAAAGAAGGTTCCATTGAAGAGCTGCGTTGCACCGTACAGGAACAGGTTGGCCGCATGAATCAGATTGTTGAATACCAGTTACAGCGCGCCGCCGCATCAGGGCGCACTGCATTATCCGTTCCCGTCTCGGTTGCCGAAGTCGCGCAACGCATCGTGGCATCGTTGAATAAAGTCTATGCCGACAAAGGCGTGGATTGCCGCATTGAAATCGAAGATGACGCCGTGTTTTATGGCGATGAAAGCGATCTCATGGAATTTCTTGGCAACCTCACCGATAACGCCTACAAGTGGTGCAGGCACACCATTATTATCAACGCCCGCCCGGTGGCCGATGTGCTGCATCGTCGTTCCGGGTTAGTGTTGAGCGTCGAGGATGACGGCCCTGGTATTCCCATTGAGGATGTTGAACGTGTGCTGCAACGCGGCGCACGCGCTGATGAAAGCATCAGCGGCCACGGCATTGGTATGGCGGTCGTGCAGGATATTCTGCGCGTTTATGATGGCGCTCTGGAAATTGGCCGCAGCGAAGAACTGGGTGGCGCGCGTTTATTGGTGCGCTTGCCGGGTGTTTGAGGGGGTATCACCAGCGAGTAAGGAAATTATGAACAGATTTTTTAGGCAT
>JANOOA010000056.1:0-16582 GCA_031421115.1 Gammaproteobacteria bacterium
CGGCATCAACGTGCCAAAGTAGTGGTTGCGCTTAAACAATCACTAAACATAGAAAGGGGCATCCAAAATGAAGATTACAACAATGGGCGTTGATTTGGCAAAGAATATTTTTCAGCTACATGGTGTGAATGAACATGGCAAGGTTGCGGTACGCAAGCAATTGAAGCGGGCGGAGATGTCGGCCTACTTCGCCAACCTGCCCCCCTGCCTAATCGGCATGGAAGCCTGTGGCAGCGCGCATCACTGGGCGAGAACGCTGGCAGGCTATGGCCACACGGTATTGTGATGGCACCCCAATTCGTCAAGCCCTATGTCAAAACCAACAAGAACGACATGGCCGATGCCGAAGCTATCTGTGAAGCCGTTGGCAGACCGAACATGCGCTTTGTCTCCATCAAGACGGTAGAACAACAGGCCATCCTTTCCGTGCACCGGGCACGGCAGGGCTTTGTTAAAGCGCGCACGGCACAGGCCAACCAGATACGGGGATTGCTTGCGGAGTTTGGCATCGTCATCCCCCAGGGCATCCACTCCATCATGAAACAGATCCCGGAGATTCTGGAAGATGGCGAGAATGATTTACCTGACACCTTCCGTCACCTGAGTGCGCGCCTCACCGATAATCTGAAAGAAATGGATCGGCAGGTAGATGAACTGGAGAAACAAATCCATCTGTGGCACCGGCAGAATGAGGCAAGCCGCAGGTTGGCTGACATTGCGGGTATCGGCCCGATCACCGCCAGTGCGATTGTGGCCACCGTGGGCAAGGCTCAGGAATTCAAAAATGGCCGACCACTGGCGGCATGGATGGGATGGGTGCCGAGACAGAAATCCAGCGGTGGGAAACAGAATCTGCTGGGCATCAGCAAACGAGGCGACACGTATCTGCGAACCTTATTGATACACGGAGCGCGATCCGTCATTCACCATGCAACCAATAAAGTTGATCAGGATAGCTGGTTGAATAAGCTGGTGGCGAGACGAAACAAGAACGTGGCTGCCGTTGGCCTGGCCAACAAGAATGCACGGATCGTATGGGCGCTATTGGCTCATGATCGAGTATTCCGACCTGATTACACACCGGCGGCTGCCGCTGCGTAATCAGGTCGGTTTCGAGTAAACCTTTTATTAACAGTAGTTATTACCGAGTTGTAGACGTTGTACTACCGATTGCACAGGCAATCATGAAATGATGGCGAGACAGGTCAGACCGCGAGTGAGCAAGCCCGATCAACTTTAAGGACATCAAGTCCGATAACGTGATAGGGATTCACTCAGCGTATTCCATCAGGGACAGAAGCAATGCGCTTCATTAAAAGTCCGGATGTATGGCTGCAATCTTTACCTATTCTCAAAATTATTGATTGAAAGCTTGGCAAAACAGTGGGCGTCCATGTATAAAGTTGAGGGGCGCGCCGCTTTTGGCGCGTCCCTCTCGAACGCCGGGTTGGGCGGGGTCATGAAATAGCCGGAATGCCCATTAGCTGGCGAGATCATTTTTTTCTTTTTTTACTTCATACATCAGCGAGTCGCCATTCACAAGCAGTTCTTCGATTGCAGAGTGTTGTTCTGAATTAAATTCCACGATGCCATACGAGAATGCAATATCGTACCCACGATTCGCTTCCTGATTGTACTTCTTCAGTGTGCGATTTAAGTTTACGATGATTTTTTCCGCTTGCTGCTCCGATGTGTTGATGAGGAGGAGGACAAATTCGTCGCCTCCCAACCGCGCGAAAACGTCTGAATTCCGCACATGGCTCTTCATCTGGCTGGCAAAGTTTATTAATGCTCGATCGCCTTCCGCGTGCCCAAACTTGTCGTTGATGGGTTTGAATTTGTCCAGATCCAGAAAAACCAATGAAGCGGGTATTTTCTGCCGGGCACAGAGGTTCATGCTGTGTTGGGCAAGAGCCATAAAACCTCGCCGGTTTGATATGTTGGTCAGCTCATCCAACGTAGCCAATTGAACTGCCGCAAGTTCTCGTTCCACCATGGACGCGAGGTCCTTTAATGCTTCGATGTCTTCCTTATCAAAATTTCTTGGCTGTTGGTCAATAATGCACAGGGTACCTAACTTACGGCCATTCAGAACGAGTGGGCATCCGGCATAGAAACGAATATTCGGATCGCCCAAAACCAAGGGATTGTCTGCAAAGCGTTGGTCTTCTATAGTACTCGGGATAACGAATACCCCGTCACCGAGAATCGCGTGACCACAAAATGAAATATCGCGCGACGTTTCGCTTACACCTAAGCCAATGCAGGACTTGAACCACTGGCGGTTCTCATCCACGAGACTGACAAGCGCTACCGGCACCCCGAACATCCGTTTTGCGATGCGTGTCAGCCGATCGAAACGTTCTTCCGGCAGGGTATCCAGGATATCGAGTGACCGAAGCGTTTTGAGTCTAGTTTGTTCATCTTGTGGAATGTCAGGTTTTTTCAACGCTGCCTCCTGCATCCGATTTCATGACGCGACAAACTTGGCATAGTAATGAAAAAACCAACCATAAAGAAGAATTATTCGTGACATATATGCTAATCATTTATAGATGCCCAATGCAAAGCTAAGCGGCGGCGCGCCCGTCCGCTTGAGCACAGGGTTAGGCCGCAGCCAATTTAAGTTTCCCAACACTTTTCAAATCAACGTGTTTTCGTGCCAGCCAGAGGTCATGATAATCTTGCATGGCGAGCCAGCTTTCGGGTGTGCGGCCAATGGCTTTAGAGAGCCGAAGCGCCATTTCTGGCGTAACACGACTCGTACCTTTGAGAATGCGGCTAAGCGTGGATGCGGCAACATCTAGCTTTGAAGCAAGTTCGCGGCCACTGATGCCATTAGGCTCCAAGTAGATTTCGGTGATGAACTCACCGGGGTGGGGTGGGTTGTACATAGCCATTAGTGATAGTCCTCGTAGTCCAAGACGAAAGCATTTCCGTCATTGAACTCAAATGTTAAGCGCCAGTTTCCATTGACAGAGATAGCCCAACGGCCGCGCATTGTTCCTTTGAGGGGATGAAGCGCAAAGCCTGAGATGTCCATGTCGTCAATCGATTGCGCGGTGTTAAGCGCAGCCAGTTGCATGCGGATCCGCTTAGCATGGCTGGATTGGATTCCGACCGTGCTCCCAGTTTCAAAGAGTTTTCGTAGACCCTTGTGCCGAAATGACTTAATCATGGCGCAACATACCATGTTGCGCATCACGCTACAATAGCTGCCTGCAATGACACCCTAAATAGGCGCCTTTCTTTACGCCAGTTTGGTGTATAATTATTACTCTGTCAATATGATCCAGTGACTTACCTCAGGTATATTTATTTATGCGGCCTAATTCATCCAAGGTTTTACACCATCTATCAGATGCTAATCAGGAGGATCTCTCAATTCCAAAGCCCCGGTTGCTGGATCAGGTGCCCTTCAGCGTATCCCCAACTGCTCCACAATGCCGCCCAGACGTGCCAGGCGGTCGCGGGCGTCATCAAGTTGCAAGAGAAGTTGTTTTTGTGCGAGGCTGATCGGTAACAGTTCGGCGAGGCGGCAGCTTACCCAGCTTGCGTCGCCGTATTTTTTGATGATGCCGTCATAGTGATGGCCAATTTGTTCGATCATCTGGCGCAATAAGTCGGCCAGTGGTAAATATTCAGCGGGGATGTTGCATTCGGGTTCGTTAGGTAGCAACACTACGGTGGCGATAGTGAGTTGATTGGGCTGCACTTGTTCCGAGATAATGCGAAAGCGCTGTTGGCCGCGCACGGTGACGCCGAGCAGGCCATCGTGACGCATGTGCCAGTAGGTGATGGTGCTCAGTGTGCCAATTTCATAGGTGGTTGCGGCGGGGCCGGTTTCATTGCCGCTACGAATCAGGCAGATACCCAAGCCGGTGCCGTGCCGCAGACACGCGCTCACCATGTCCAGATAGCGTGGCTCGAAGACGCGTAGCGGCAACGGGCCACCGGGGTAGAGTACGGTGTGCAGCGGAAACAGCGGGATACGCAGATCTTCTTTATCCATCGTTTTTTTCCTCCCCTCCGTCGCCCCAGCGTGGCATCAGATTATGTGCAATGTCGAGATGATCGAGGATGCGCGCCACGACGAAATCCACCAGATCTGCAACGCGCTGTGGCCGATAATAAAAGCCCGGATTAGCCGGTAGCATGATCACGCCTTGGCGCGCCAGTGACAGCATGTTTTCGAGGTGGATCACCGACAGCGGCATTTCGCGTGGCACTAAAATCAATTTGCGGTGTTCTTTAATCATTACGTCGGCGGCGCGTTCCAGCAGGTTATTGCTGGCGCCGTGGGCGATGGCGGAGAGCGTGCCGCTGGTGCACGGGCACACCACCATGGCGCGCGGGGCGTTGGAGCCGCTGGCGACGGGCGCTGTCCACTGGTCTTTGCCAAATACCCGCAACTGGCCGGGCTTTATAGTGATTCCGTGGGCGTGGTAATGCGCCCTGAGGGTTTCCTGCATGTCGTCAGGCCGCCCCGGTAGCTTCAGGTCGGTCTCCATGGCAATCACCATCTGGCCGGGCGCGGACACCATGAGATACACCTGCTCACCGGCATGCAGCAGGCATTCCATCAGGCGCAGGCCATACGCCGCGCCTGATGCGCCAGTCATTGCCAGTGCGATGGCGTTGCGGCTCACGCTCATCCTGTGGGCGTTCTGCCCGGTGTTTGGCTGGAAATCTGCTCCTCGGCATTTGCTCCTGGCAATGCTCTACCGCCTCCATCCATGGGGTCGTGCGTTTCCGGCACTTCCGCTGTGCAGGGATGCACGAGTGTCGCCAGAGGCAGGATGCCGGATGCGACCGCCATGCATGGCGGTCGCAAAGCCTCAATCAGACGTTGATGAATCCCGTCAAAACCCCCGTTGCTCATAATAATAATATGATCCCCGCTCTGTGCGAGTTGCGCAACATGCGCAACGATGGCGTGTACGGTGTTGAAGGTCTGCGCCTTGGGGCCGATAGCTGTGGCCACCGCCGCCACGTCCCAGCCAATGTCGGCGGGCTGGTAAAGCACTACATGGTTGGCCAGTGCCAGCGCCGGCGCGAGCGTGTGCTGATGCACGCCCATGCGCATGGTGCTGGAGCGCGGTTCCAGCACGACGATGATGCGCTGTGTGCCCGCGCGCCCATTGCCTTTGATGTTTTGACGCAGGCCTTGCAGCGTGGTGGTAATGGCGGTGGGGTGGTGCGCAAAGTCGTCGTAGACGGTAATGCCGTCGATCTGCGCGAGCTGTTCCATGCGCCGCTTCACGCCGCGAAATTCAGCGAGCGCGGCAATGGCGTGTTTGGGCGGCACACCGGCATGACGCGCCGCCGCAATGGCCGCCAGTGCATTGAGCACATTATGTCGTCCCAGCAGTGACCAGGTGACCCGCCCCAGCAGATCATCGCGCCAATACACATTAAAAGCGCCGCCATCGGCCTGGGCGTCACGGGTGCTCCAGCCGCTGTTGGCCGCTCCCGCGCGTCCTGCGACGTGCAGGGATGCACTAGTGTCGCGGGAGGCAGGATGCCGGGAGCGACCACTCGCGGCACTGGTGCGTCCTTGCACGGCGCCGGTTTCACTGAAGTATTCTACCGTGCTCCAGCAGCCCTGCTTAAGTACCTCGGCAAGCGGCGCATCGTGGGCGGGCGCAATGATCAGGCCATTACCCGGCACGGTGCGTACCAAATGGTGAAATTGGCGCTGGATAGCCGCAAGATCGGCGAAGATGTCTGCATGATCGAACTCAAGATTGTTCATAATCAAGGTGCGCGGGTGATAGTGGACGAACTTTGAGCGTTTGTCGAAAAAAGCCGAGTCGTATTCGTCTGCTTCCACCACGAAAAACGGTGTGCTACCGAGGCGCGCTGAAATATCAAAATTCTGCGGTACGCCACCCACCAGAAAGCCGGGGCTGAGTCCTGCGTATTCCAGAATCCATGCCAACATGCTGGTGGTGGTGGTTTTGCCGTGGGTGCCCGACACTGCCAGCACCCAGCGGTCGCGAAGCAGATGGTCGTACAAAAACGCTGGGCCGGAAGTGTACGGCAGCCCCCGATTAAGCACGTATTCCACTGCCGGGTTGCCGCGCGACAAGGAGTTGCCGATCACCACGCAGTCAGGCACGGGGTCAAGATGCGCGGGGTCGTAGCCTTCCATCAACTCGATGCCCTGCTCGCGAAGCTGGGTGCTCATTGGCGGATAGACGTGCGCGTCCGAACCACTGACCTGATAGCCCAGTTGGCGCGCCAGCACCGCGATGCCGCCCATGAAGGTGCCGCAAATACCTAGAATGTGAATATGCATATATTAAGCAAAAACCTTATACTACGCCGCAGAGAAAAACAGCACTTTCATGACGCCCAGCGACACATACATGTACACCGTCGCCAGCACCGCGCCCATGCCCAGGTTGGTCGACAGCGCATGACGCAAAATATGCCCAACCACCACCAGATTCCAGAACAACAGCACTAATATCAATAGCGAAGGGACGAGCACCATGCTGTCTTCAGGACCGAACTGTTTGTGCCAAAGGGTGATGGGCAGCGCCACCACTTGCAATATGATGCCACTGCCCGCCAACGCCGTGCAGGTTTGCGGCCAGCGCTGCGGCATCAACCGCGCCCACAGCAACAGGTAAGACAGCAGGCCCATCAGCAGCGTGTCAAACACCGCCGCGATGACTGCTTTGCCTGGTGTCATCTGTATCCACCCCAGCAGCAGCGCCAGCGCCGCATACACCACCAGCGAATAAATCAGCAATGGCCGCGACGTCGGCAAATCCTGCGGTGCCACGCGCAAACGGCATACATCAAAAAACGTCATGAACAGTTTATTCACGGGGGAGCCTGTGTTGTACAGAACTATGGAGCGTGAGCGCCAATGATAACGCCTAGTTGGCAAAACAAGATAGCCTAAATTTACCAGTGGGACTTGGTTCGGCCGAGCCAGGTCAGCCGAATAGCACCAAAAAGGGACAGGCTAACATAAGCTGGCTTGCTATTGCGTAGCGATAACCGCACGCAATGCGGGGCCGGGTTAGCCTGCTAACTTAAGTTTTAATGGGACAGTCCTGTGCCCCTCTGCCGTTATCGTGAAAGTTTCTTGAAAATCAGGTAAAATTCATAATTTAACCTGATTTATTTTACAGCGTCAGGTTGTGTCCCTTTAGCAAGTGAGGTTCTAAACGCTATGCCAGATTACAAGATAGCCCCTTCTATCCTATCGGCGGATTTTGCCCGGCTGGGAGAGGAAGTCAACAATGTTCTGAAGTCAGGCGCGGATATTGTGCACTTTGATGTGATGGATAACCATTACGTGCCGAACCTGACCATCGGTCCTTTGCTGTGTGAAGCGCTGCGCAAACACGGCATCACTGCGCCGATTGATGTGCATCTGATGGTCAAGCCGGTGGATCGGATTATCCCGGATTTTGCCAAAGCAGGCGCTACTTATATTACCTTTCATCCCGAGGCATCCGAGCATGTAGATCGCTCGCTGCAATTGGTGCGGGATAATGGCTGCAAATCGGGCCTGGTGTTTAATCCTGCTACGCCGCTGGATTACCTGAAATATGTAATGGACAAGGTGGACATGATTCTGCTGATGTCGGTTAATCCCGGGTTTGGTGGCCAGAAATTTATTCCGGGTACGCTGGATAAGTTACGCGAAGTGCGACGCATGATTGATGACAGCGGTCGCAATATCCGTCTGGAGATTGATGGCGGCGTTAACGTGGCAAACATTCGTGAGATTGCCGAAGCAGGCGCGGATACTTTCGTGGCTGGTTCCGCTCTGTTTGGCGCCGGAAAGGATACCGATCCACAGCGCTACAATTCAGTGGTAGCGGCAATGCGTGCTGAACTGGCTCTGGTTGGTAAATGAGCGTGCTTAAAAAGCCGCAAATGGTGTTGATAGATCTGGACGGTACGTTGGTAGACAGCGTGCCGGATCTGGCGTATTGCGCAGATGCCATGATGCGGCAGCTAGGCTTGCCGCAGCGCGGCGAAGCGCGGGTGCGTGAATGGGTCGGTAACGGTGTAGAGCGTCTGGTAAAACGCACGCTCATCAATCAGTTGGATGGCGAGCCGGACGAAGCTTTATTTGCGCAGGCGTTGCCGATTTTCATGGCGCTGTATGCACAGAATACCAGTAAGCGCAGCAATCTTTATCCGGGTGTACGCGAAGGCCTGGATTACCTGCAAGGTGCGGATTACAAGCTCGGTTGCGTCACCAATAAAGCGGCCGCGTTTACCGAGCCACTGCTTAAGGATATGGGCATACGCCATTACTTTTTGACGGTGGTGAGCGGTGATACGGTAGCGAAGAAAAAACCCGATCCCATGCCATTGCTGCATGCCGCCACGTTGCTGGGCGTGGAGCCGCGCCATGCGTTAATGGTGGGTGACTCGATGAGCGATGTGAAAGCGGCGCGCGCCGCCGGCTTTCAGATTGTATGCCTGACCTACGGTTACAACCACGGCATTGATATTCGTGAATCGCACCCCGATGCGGTGATTGATTCCATGGCGGAACTGCAAGGTTTATTGGGCTGATAAGCTAAGGGATCGCTTTAGTATGATGTATGACGAATTCAAAAAGCTTGCGGCGCAGGGATATAACCGTATCCCGTTGATGCGCGAAGTGCTGGCAGACCTGGATACGCCATTGAGCGCTTATCTGAAATTAGCAAACGGCCCTTATTCATATCTGTTTGAATCGGTGCAGGGCGGTGAAAAATGGGGGCGTTACTCCATTATCGGCTTGCCGTGTCGCACCGTGGTGCGCGTGTCGGGGCACGCTATTAGCGTGGAAAAAGACGGCGCGTTGATTGAATCCGTACAGGCAGATGATCCTCTGGCGTGGATCGAAAAATTTCAGGCGCGTTACAAAGTGGCGGGCAAGCTCGCGGGCGTAGCTGGCTTGCCACGTTTTACAGGCGGCATGGTGGGCTATTTCGGCTATGACACCGTGCGTTATATTGAGCCGCGCCTGGCCGCGGCCGCCTATTCCAAACCCGACCCGATTGCTGCGCCGGATATTCTATTGATGGTGTCGGACGAAGTGTTGGTGTTCGACAATTTACGCGGCAGATTATATGTGGTGATCCATGTTAATCCCGAAATGGGTGCCGGGTCAGATCAAGCCTGGAGCAAAGCGCAGCATCGCCTCGATGGTCTGGTGAAAACCTTGCGTGCAGCCACGCCGCAACCCGCTGCTACACGGCGCGCGCGGCAGGTTGATGAATCTGACTTCGTGTCTGACTTCATCCGTCAGGATTTCGAGTCTGCCGTGGAGCGCGTCAAACACTATATTCGTGAGGGTGATGTCATGCAGGTGGTGTTGTCGCAGCGCCTGTCGACGCCGGTGCAAGCCGCGCCGTTGGATGTGTATCGTGCGCTGCGTAGCCTCAACCCGTCGCCCTATATGTTTTATATGGATTTGCGCGATTTTCATGTAGTGGGCTCTTCGCCGGAAATTCTGGCGCGTCTAGAAGAAAATGTGCTTACGGTGCGGCCGATTGCGGGTACGCGGCGGCGTGGCGCCAGCGAAGCGGAAGATCGTGCGCTGGAGCAGGAGTTGCTGGCGGACCCGAAAGAGCGCGCCGAACATTTAATGTTGATTGATCTGGGGCGCAATGATGTGGGTCGGGTCAGTGAAACCGGCAGCGTAAAACTCACCGAAAAAATGCTGGTTGAGCGTTATTCGCATGTCATGCACATCGTTTCCAATGTCACCGGGCAATTGCTGTCGGGCATGACCGCAATAGATGCACTGCGCGCCACCTTCCCGGCAGGCACTGTCAGTGGTGCGCCCAAAGTGCGCGCCATGGAAATCATTGATGTGCTGGAGCCAGTCAAGCGCGGCGTGTATGCAGGTGCAGTGGGCTATATTTCGTGGTCGGGGAATATGGACACGGCTATCGCTATTCGCACCGCCGTGATTAAAGACGGCATGCTGTATATTCAGGCTGGCGCAGGTATCGTTGCTGATTCTGTGCCCGCGCTAGAGTGGGAAGAAACCATGAACAAAGGCCGCGCTATTTTCAAGGCCGTGGCACTGGCAGAAGCGGGGCTGGATACAGTGCATTGCTGAAATATTCCACAAATTATCGACAATGGAAAATCTGGGTTGAATGGGGCGGCACTGGTAACAACATCAGTAAATCTGTGCTTTTTGCAGTTCAGGCAGTATCATTATAGAGGGCGTGACAACCACGAGAGGCCATAATGTTACTGTGGTTCCTCGCCAGCGCGTGCGCTGACGCACCCACGCCATGTTTCCCAACCACTAATTTCTGGTTTACTCATGTTAAATATCGTCCGTATTGCTACCCGTAAAAGTCCCTTGGCTCTGTGGCAGGCCGAGCATGTGCGTGATGCGTTGCTTGTGGCACATCCGGGCTTGCAGATTGAGCTGCTGAAAATGACCACGCAAGGCGATAAAATACTCGACAGTCCGCTCGCCAAAATAGGGGGCAAAGGGTTGTTTGTCAAAGAGCTGGAGCAAGGCTTGCTGGAAATGCGCGCGGATATTGCCGTGCATTCCATGAAAGATGTGCCTGCGGAATTTCCCAGTGGGCTGTGCCTGGCCGTGGTTCTGGCGCGTGAAGATGAGCGCGACGCTTTTGTGTCGAATGCCCATGCCACGCTGGAGTCGCTGCCGCACGGTGCGCGGGTCGGCACCTCCAGCTTGCGCCGCCAGTGCCAGTTGAGCGCGCGACGCCCGGATCTGCAGATTCTTACCCTGCGCGGCAACGTGAATACGCGTCTGGCGAAGCTGGATGCGGGCGAATACGATGCCATTATTCTCGCCAGTGCCGGGTTGCTGCGTCTCAATATGGCGGATCGCATTACGCAATATATGGAGCCTGACATCAGCTTGCCAGCGGTGGGTCAAGGCGCCATTGGCATTGAGTGCCGCGAAGGTGATGCGCGCATTCACGCGCTGCTGGCAGTGCTGAATGATGAGCCTACCTTTATCCGCATCACGGCAGAGCGCGCCATGAACCGGCGTCTGGAAGGCGGCTGTCAGGTGCCGATCGCCGGCCACGCGGTGCTTCATGGCAGCAACCTGACATTGCGCGGTCTGGTCGGCAGCCCCGATGGCCGTGAGATGGTGCGGGGCGAGGTCAGCGGCCCGCAATGCGATGCCGAGGCGCTGGGCATTAAGCTGGCTGATGATCTGCTGGCGCGCGGCGCGGCGGTGATTTTGAAAAATGTTTATTCGGCCTAGCTTATGAAGTCAGTATTTTCTCTGGCAGATACCGTAGTGCTGGTGACGCGTCCGGCGCACCAGGCGCAACCCTTATGCGCCATGATTAAAGCGGAAGGGGGGCAAGCGATTGCATTTCCTGTGCTGGAAATTCAGGATCTATCCGATAACAGCGCCGTGGCGCGTCTGCTAGAGCGGCTGGATGAGTTTGATGTCGCTATTTTCATCAGCGCCAATGCGGTGATGAAAGCCATGGATATGATACTGCCACAGCGTGACTGGCCATCCCATCTGCAAATCGCCGTGGTGGGCGCGCGCACGGCCGAAGCGCTACAGGAATACGGTGTAACAGTCGATATTTGTCCAGAGGAAAAATTTAACAGTGAAGCGTTGCTGGCCTTGCCAGAAATGTGCGCCATAAAAAATAAAAAAGTGGTTATTTTTCGCGGTCAAGGTGGGCGTGAATTACTGGCAGATACATTGCGTCAACGCGGGGCGGATATTGAATATGCAGAGGTTTACCGGCGCGGTAAACCGGCCGATACCCCTGGACATACCTCATTGAATCTTGAAGAGTTGTTAGTGGCAGGTAAAGTTAATATCATTGTTGTCACAAGCAATGAGGGTCTGCGTAATTTGTGGGAGCTGGCGGGTGCTGCCGGGCAGGAAGTGTTAACGCACATGCCGTTGGCCGTGATGAGCGCGCGCATCGCTGCCGTAGCGCAGGAATCAGGCGTCAAAGGCCCCGTGTTGGTCGCGCCAGAAGCTAATGATGAAGGATTGCTTGCCGCTATAAAGGCATGGCGCAACACCCAGGACAATTAGGAAGTTATGCAGCAGGATAATCCCCTAACACCTATACCGGCACAGGCGCCGACGGAAGTCACCCCTGAGTCTGCTGTGAACGCAGGCTCCATTACGCTTACACCGCTGCATGAAAATTCGGCGACCCCACCCATCTGCTCCAGAGCCTTGTATATAGGGATTTCAGCGTTTCTACTTACGCTGGGCATCGGCGCGTTCAGCTTCTACACATGGAACGGCCAACGCGATCTGTCGCACCAGATCGAGCAAACCGTGATGGCACTGCGCGATCTCGATACTTCGCTCAAGGGCGAGTTGAATCAGGGGCTAAACGAAATGCGCGCCGAGCAGCAGGTGTTGCGTAATATCACCCAGGAAATACGCAGCACTCTGGCGCGCAGCCATGATTACACCGTTGCTACCGAAGCCGAATATCTGATGCGCATCGCACTGCACCGCTTGCAACTGGAGCATGACATCACCAGCGCCACCGCTGCACTGGAAGAAGCTGACCAACGCCTGCAACAAATAGACGACCCCATTTTATTCGAAACACGGCGGCAGCTCAGCAACGAAATCACCGCATTGAAGCTCATTCCTCACGCTGACATCACCGGCGCATCGGTGACGTTGCGCAATCTCGAAACTCAGATTGACAAACTCGTGCTGCCCACTTCGCCGCACGCTTCACCCGATACGGCGCAATCAGCGCGTGATGAAAGTTTCTGGAACACGGCATGGCGCGAATTGAAAAGTCTGATTGTGATCCGCCGCACTGATCAAGCCACGCCGCCGCTGGCACAACCCGAGCAACATTTTTTTCTGCGCCATAATCTGCGCCTGACACTCGAAACCGCGCAGCTCGCCCTGTTGCGTCGCGACAACCTGGCGTTTCACTCCAATGTGTCAATAGCGCGTAACTGGCTGACCCGTTATTTCGAGCAAAACACCACAACACAACTTGCACAGGAATCTCTGGTCAAACTTGAAAAAATAAATCTTACCCCAGCCCTGCCCGATACCACTGGCTCGCTCAAAGCTCTGCAAGCGTGGCTGAACCGTAACCGTAGCGCCCTGCCATTGCCGCCAACCTTGCCCATGCCCTCACCCACTGGCGCCGCGCCATCATCCGCCGGGCCAGCAACCCCGCCCGGGGCCGCCGCACCATGAAACTGGCGGCAGCCATACTGCTCGCTCTGTTCGCGGTGATCGGTATCACCCTGGCTTTACCTGTGGGCATGGTGGGGGGGGGCGGAGCAGATGCGAGCGGTGGTGTCGGGACGGGGTACATACAAATCATCTATCGTGACTGGACCATCGAAACCAGCCTGGCCGTATTTGTTACGCTTATGCTCGTCGTGTTTGCCGCCTGCTATGGGTTGTTACGCGTGTGGAGCACGGCACGGCGCTTTCCAAAACGCTGGCGCGAATTGCAGGAACAACGGCAGCTCAACAAGGCACGCCACGGGCTTACCCACGGCCTGGTGCGGCTCTATGAAGGCGCCTGGAGTGACGCCGAACAACTTCTCACGCAACACGCCGAGCACAGTGACGCGCCTATTCTTAATTACCTTGCGGCCGCACGCGCCGCACAGGAACTTGGTTCAGAAACGCGCCGCACCGCCTACCTGAATCTCGCCCAGCAAATCAATCCGGAAAATATCTTTGTCGCAGGGCTGAGTCAGGCTCGCTTGCAGTTTGACTATAAGCAACCGCAGCAAGCACTCGACACACTGCTCAACCTTGACAATGCCACACGCCATCAAGCCCCGGTATTAAAGTTGTTTATGAAGGTCTACAGTGAATTACAGCAATGGACATCGCTGATTGATTTGCTGCCGGATTTACGCAAAGCCAACATCATCAACGAAGCGCAGAGCGACACGCTGGAATGTAATGCCTACACCCAACTATTGGCGCGCGCCGCGACAGACCCGGATGCCACGGCATTGCTTAAAGCTTGGCAGCAAATGCCGCAAAAAATCCGCGCCCATGAAAGTGTAATTTCCGAATACGCGCGTGGCCTGATCAGCAAAGGCATGAGCGATCAAGCTGAACTGGCGCTACATGAAAGCATCAGCAAACAATGGAATGAAAAGCTGGTGCATCTGTATGGCCTGGCTGCTGGCGTAGACTCCGCCAAACAACTTGCCCGCGCCGAAGCCTGGCTCGACAAACATGAAAACAACGCCCTGCTATTGCTGACACTGGGGCGCCTGTGCCTGCGCGCCCGAATCTGGGGCAAAGCACGTCGCTATCTTGAAGCCAGCGTCATGGCCGCTCCCCACACCGAAGCCTATCACACCCTGGCACAACTCCTGGAACGCCTCGGCGAACAGGAAAAAGCCCTCGACTGCTATCGCAAAGGCCTGGCGCTGATCACCGACAAAATCGCCGGACAGCCCCCGCTGCCCGCCCATCTGCCGACTACCCCGAGAGAAACGGCATTTGCGCAACCGGCGGTATTGCCGGTGCGTTGAGTCTAAATCCGTCGCCCAGTTTACAATAACCCCCTCCACAAGGTAGTTGCCGCATGTCTGAATTAAACCCCCGTCAACGCGCTGCCGTGCGGCATTTGGATAGCCCATTGCTGGTGCTGGCCGGTGCGGGCAGCGGCAAGACACGCGTGATTACGCAGAAAATTGCGTACCTGATTCAGGAGTGCGGCACATCGCCGCACCACATCGCCGCTGTCACCTTCACCAATAAAGCGGCGCGCGAGATGAAAGAGCGCGCCAGCAAGCTGCTGACGGGCACTAACGCACGCGGTTTGATGGTGTCTACCTTTCACACTTTGGGCCTTAATATTATTCGCCGCGAGATCAAGGCGCTGGGCTACAAGCCGGGGTTTTCGATCTTTGATGCGCAAGACAGCGCGGCGCTGTTGCGTGATTTGCTGCATAAGGAATTCTCCGACGCACAGGGACGTGCTAGTGCCGCAGGAGGCAGGATGCCGGGAGCGGCTGGCGATGGCGGGCAGATCGAGCAGATGCAATGGCAGATTTCGCGCTGGAAAAGTACCCTGATTAACGCACCGCAGGCATTGGAAGCCGCCAATGGCGATGCGGTGCTGGTCGCCACCGCCGCGGTATATGCTGAATACGAGCGCCACCTCAAAGCCTATAATGCGCTGGATTTTGATGATTTGATTTTAAAGCCAGTAACCCTGTTTTCACAGCAGCCCGAGATTCTTGATGCCTGGCAAAACCGCATTCGCTATCTGCTGGTGGATGAGTATCAAGACACCAATGCCAGCCAGTATCGTCTGGTGCGTTTGTTGGTGGGTGTGCGCGGGGCGCTGACAGTGGTGGGTGATGATGACCAGTCCGTGTATGCGTGGCGTGGTGCGCAGCCGGAAAATCTGGCGTTATTGCAGGAAGATTTCGTTAATTTAACGGTTATCAAGCTCGAACAGAATTACCGCTCCACTGGTTGCATCCTCAAAGCGGCCAATCATTTAATCTCCAACAATCCACATGTGTTCCAAAAGACGCTGTGGAGTGACAAAGGTTATGGTACGCCGTTACGCGTGTTGCGCGCACGTAACGAAGAACACGAAGCCGAGCGCGTGGTGTCGGAGTTGATCAGCCATAAATTCAAGCACCGCACCGATTTTCGTGATTACGCAATTTTGTATCGCGGCAATCATCAGTCGCGCCTGTTTGAAAAAATGTTGCGCGAACAGCGTATCCCTTATTTCTTAAGCGGTGGCACATCGTTCTTTGCGCATACCGAAGTCAAAGATATCATGGCTTATTTGCGCCTGCTGGTGAATCCCGATGACGACAGTGCCTTTCTGCGTATCGTCAACACGCCACGCCGCGAGATCGGCCCGAGCACGCTGGAAAAGCTGGCCGACTACGCCAGCGAACGCCATGTCAGTCTGCTCACGGCAAGCTTTGAGCTGGGGCTGGAACATCACTTGCCGGAACGTGCCGTCGCACGCTTGCGTCATTTCACGCATTGGCTGGTGGACATCAGCGACCGTGCGCAGCGCGGCGATGCGGTGGCGGTGGTGCGTGAGATGGTTCAATCCATTAACTATGAAACGTGGTTACAAGACACCTGTAAAGATCTGAAAACCGCCGAGCGCCGTATGGAAAATGTGCATGAATTGGTGGCGTGGTTGCAGCGCCTTTATGAACAGTCAGGTGGTTTTGGTGAGAATCAGGAACAGAAGAGTATTGCCGACCTGGTATCACATATGACGTTGATGGATATTCTCGACCGCCAGGAAGAAGAAAACAGCGCCGATTGCGTGCACCTGATGACGCTGCACGCCGCCAAGGGGCTGGAGTTTCCGCATGTGTTTTTGATTGGCATGGAAGAAGAATTACTACCACACCGCGTCAGCATTGAAGAAGGCAACGTGGAAGAAGAGCGCCGCCTCGCGTATGTGGGCATCACCCGCGCGCGCGAAACACTGACCTTTACCCTGGCGACGCGCCGCAAACGCTATGGCGAAATGCTGGAATGTGAGCCGAGCCGTTTTTTGAAAGAATTACCGCAGGAAGATCTGGTGTGGGAGGGCGCGGGCGTCGAGGTTGATCCGCAGCAACGCCAGGA
>JANOOA010000057.1:0-2329 GCA_031421115.1 Gammaproteobacteria bacterium
ACGGCATCCAGCGCAATGCCTAAACGGTCACACACATCCAGCGCATCCCGCGCATCTTCAGCCGCAGAGCAGTGGCCGTCGGGATCTTTTTCTTCCCAGTTTTTCATGAACAGGCCGCTCACATCATGCCCTTGCTGTTGAAGCAGCAGAGCCGTGACAGACGAGTCAACGCCCCCCGACATGCCAACAATGACGCGGCTGGAACGGTTAGACATGGAGGGTGAAAGTACAGCCGGATAGGGTTGTCAAAGCGATAAACATGAGCCAATTATACCAAAATAAGGTTATGATATCTTATGTTTTTTTAGTGGCGGCTCGGTGACCGACAAGTCCTGACTCCAGGACGTGCCTTAGTCGATTATATTGCCGTGTATATATATGTTTGAATGATAAGGATATATTTTCAATGAATACTTCAGTAATGGTGGGTCAGGCGGTGCCAGATTTTGAGCTTCCGGCAACGGGTGGAAAGACGATCAGTCTTGCCAGCCTCAAAGGGAAGAATGTAGTGATTTATTTTTACCCCAAAGATAATACCCCAGGGTGTACGCTGGAAGGGCAGGATTTTCGTGATCAGCACGCAGAATTCTCAAAATTCAATACGGTGGTTCTGGGGGTATCACGCGATAACCTGAGTTCGCACGAAAAATTTAAAGAGGAACAAAATTTTTCCTTTGATTTGCTCTCTGATGCAGATGAGACATTAAGCAAATTGTTTGATGTCATCAAGCTGAAAAATATGTATGGCAAAGAAGTCATGGGCATTGAACGCAGCAGTTTTGTTATTGACGGGCAAGGGGTGCTGTGTCATGAGTGGCGCAAAGTAAAAGTAGAAGGGCATGTGGCTGAGGTGTTGGAAGCGATCAAAGCTTTATAAAGCGCTTTGGGCGGCCTATGCCGCACGAGCTTCTATACGCCGCAATGGAAATCATTGTGCTGCTTTCAGGTTTAATCTCATCAAAATATTTCTCGAGAAGGGTTCACCAATGAAGAAAACCTGTGGATTGCTCATGGGTCTCTGTTTGATCCTGACTGTGACGGGTTGTGGGAAAAAAGCTGAGGATCAAAAAGCGGGTGGCTCACATGCGAGCAGGGGCACGCTGATTACTGTGACTACCGTGAGAAAACAACCCATTGAGCGAGTGCAGGAATCCATTGGCCGGATAGAAAGTGATTCGTCGCCCTCGGTAGCGGCTGAGGCATCGGGTCGTGTGGTGAAAATCATGGCTGAGCCAGGGCAGCGCGTGAGTAAAGGTCAGGTATTGGCAGAGATGGATGCGCAGGATGCGATCATCGTTCGTGACACTTCGCAGGCAGAGACGCAGCGTTTGCAAACGTTAATTGCTAATCAGGAACGCTTGACACAGCGTTATGAAAAACTGGCGAGTGACAAGTTTATATCCGCCACTCAAATGGATGATGCAACCGCGCAATTGGGCACTTTGCGTGAACAGTTGGCGGGTGCGCGTGCGCAATTGGCAGGTGCAAAGCACAATCTGGAAAAAACACGGATCACGGCGCCGGTGACCGGGGAAATAGAGCAGCGTCTGGTCTCCGTCGGTGATTATGTTGAGCGGGGCAAGCCTCTGTTTCATATTACGGCGAATCAGAAGTTGCGTATTCATTTGCCGTTTCCTGAAGATATGGCGGCGCTGTTACATCGCGGTATGCCGATACGCCTGACGAGTGCCACGGCGCCTGAAAAAAGCATTGAAAGTGCTATTAGTGATATTCGCCCGGTAGTGAACACGAGCAGCCATGCCCTGGAAGTCATGGTGGAAGTTAATAATCCGGGAGGCTGGAAGCCTGGTGGCAGCGTTAAAGGCGTATTGGTGTTGGAAAGACGCGCTCAAGCTATTGTTGTGCCCGAGCAAAGTGTGGTGTTACGTCCCGCCGGGGAAGTGGTGTATGTTATCAATGAGGGCGTGGCTGAGCAACATGTGGTGAAAACCGGCCATAAATCTGCGGGCAATGTTGAGATCGTGTCAGGTGTGGTGCCCGGCCAGATAGTCGCGTTTGATGGCGCTGCTTTCCTTACCGACAAAGCCAAAGTTAATATCAAGAAAGATGTTGTGAAATGAGTCTGCCAGCGCTCTCGATCAAGAGACACGTGCTGGCTTATATGTTATCAGCCGTGTTGGTGTTATTTGGTGTGATCAGCTATGAGCGGCTGGGCATAGATCGCCTGCCGCGTGTTGACTTTCCGGTGCTGACGGTCACTACCGTATTGCGCGGTGCGAATCCTGACATCATTGATGCCAGCATTACCAATGTCATCGAGTCGCAACTTAATACGATTTCCGGCATTGAGCATATCCAGTCGGCATCA
>JANOOA010000058.1:0-4492 GCA_031421115.1 Gammaproteobacteria bacterium
ACAACGTGTTTTACACCCTGCGCGTCTATACTCGCTTCACGAATCCGCACTGTAACCTTGGCTTGCAACTCAACTGTGCGGGTTTCGTAAGCACGATGTACTTCTGCGGTATCCGAGAAAATCATGCCTTCACCACGCGCATTGATTTTTTCGCGTGACATATAATAAAGGCCCAGCACCACGTCTTGTGACGGCACAATAATCGGCTCACCGTTGGCGGGCGACAGCACGTTATTGGTCGACATCATCAAGGTGCGCGCCTCAAGCTGTGCTTCCAGCGATAACGGTACGTGTACGGCCATCTGGTCACCGTCAAAGTCGGCGTTAAATGCGGTACACACCAGCGGATGCAACTGAATGGCCTTACCTTCGATCAACACAGGTTCGAACGCCTGGATACCCAAGCGGTGCAAGGTCGGCGCGCGGTTAAGCAACACTGGATGCTCGCGGATCACCTCTTCAAGAATATCCCACACCTCAGGACCTTCGCGTTCCACCAGCTTCTTGGCGGCCTTGATAGTAGTCGCCAGACCACGGCGCTCCAGCTTGCTGAAAATAAATGGCTTGAACAATTCCAGCGCCATTTTCTTCGGTAAACCACACTGATGCAGCCGTAACGTCGGCCCCACTACAATCACGGAACGACCAGAGTAGTCAACACGCTTGCCCAGCAAATTTTGACGGAAACGGCCCTGCTTACCCTTGATCATGTCTGCCAGAGATTTCAGCGGACGCTTGTTGGAACCGGTGATCGCCTTACCGCGACGGCCATTATCCAGCAGTGCATCCACCGACTCCTGCAGCATGCGTTTTTCGTTACGCACGATAATATCCGGCGCGCTCAAATCAAGCAGGCGCTTCAAACGGTTGTTACGGTTGATCACGCGACGATACAGGTCATTCAGGTCAGACGTTGCAAAACGACCACCATCCAGCGGCACCAGGGGACGCAACTCAGGCGGCAATACTGGCAGCACCGTCATCACCATCCATTCAGGATGATTGCCAGACTCGAGGAATGCTTCCATAAGCTTAAGACGCTTGGTGAGCTTTTTGGATTTGGTTTCAGAGGTAGTGCCCGGGATATCTTCACGCAGCTTAACTACTTCTGTTTTCAAATTCATGGTATGGAGTAATTGGAAAATAGCTTCGGCGCCCATGCGCGCATCAAACTCGTCACCATATTCTTCAATGGCTTCCAGATAGGTTTCATCAGACAACAACTGACCGCGCTCCAGACGCGTCATGCCCGGATCAATCACCACAAACGCTTCAAAATAAAGTACGCGCTCAATATCGCGCAACGTCATGTCCAGCAATAAACCCATGCGTGACGGCAAGGAGCGCAAAAACCAGATATGCGCTACCGGGCTTGCCAAGTCAATATGCCCCATGCGATCACGGCGCACTTTGGCAAGCGTGACTTCCACGCCACATTTTTCACAGATCACACCGCGATGCTTCAAGCGTTTATATTTTCCGCACAAGCATTCATAATCTTTAATCGGACCAAAAATCTTGGCGCAGAACAAGCCATCCCGCTCCGGTTTGAAGGTGCGGTAATTGATGGTCTCGGGCTTCTTGACCTCACCAAATGACCACGAACGGATTTTGGCCGGTGAGGCCAACCCGATGCGGATTGCATCAAACTCTTCGACCTGGCCTTGCTGCTTCAATAAATTGATTAGATCTTTCAATGCCGTTTCTCCTGTTGCGTGTGCTGTATGGAATAGGCGGGACGAGTAGCACTCGCCCACTGTCATCGCTGCCGCCATTATTCTATGGCCCGTATTCTATGACCCGGTGGGCGCGTTATTCGCTCTGCTCCAGTTCGATGTCAATCGCCAACGCGCGGATTTCCTTGACCAGCACGTTAAAGGATTCCGGCATGCCGGCTTCCATACGGTGATCACCGTCCACAATGTTTTTATACATTTTGGTACGTCCCGCCACATCGTCCGATTTCACGGTGAGCATTTCCTGCAATGTATAGGCCGCGCCGTAAGCTTCAAGCGCCCACACTTCCATTTCACCGAAACGCTGACCGCCGAATTGTGCCTTACCGCCCAGAGGCTGCTGTGTCACAAGGCTGTACGGACCCGTGGAACGCGCATGCATCTTGTCATCCACCAGGTGGTTCAACTTGAGCATGTACATGTAACCCACGGTAATCGACCGTTCAAAAGCAACACCGGTTCGCCCATCAAACAATGTTGCCTGTCCACTCAGAGGCAAATCAGCCAAGGCTAACATACTCTTGATTTCCTCTTCAGACGCGCCATCAAACACCGGTGTAGCAATAGGCACACCATTCCGCAAATTTCCTGCAAGCTTCAGAATTTCATCGTCTGTCAGCAAGTTGAGGTCTTCGTTCTTGCCGCCTGTGCTGTTGTAGATGCGATCGAGGAAACCGCGTATTTCCACCACTTTCTGTTGCGCTTCCAGCATACGGCCAATCTTCAAGCCCAGACCTTTAGCCGCCCAACCCAAATGGGTTTCAAGCACCTGGCCTACATTCATGCGCGAAGGCACACCCAAGGGATTCAGCAAAATGTCTACCGGGGTACCATCCGCCATATACGGCATGTCTTCGACGGGTACGATCATTGAGATCACACCCTTATTACCATGACGTCCGGCCATCTTGTCGCCCGGCTGAATGCGGCGCTTCACGGCCAGATAGACTTTCACCATTTTCAACACGCCCGGCGCAAGATCATCTCCAGCGGTGAGCTTGGCACGTTTTTCTTCCAGCCTGGCATCGAGATCAATACGCTGCTGTTTGAGCTGCTCACCCAAAATCTCCAACTGCTGGTTAGCTTCGTCATTGCGCAAGCGAATCTCAAACCATTTGTCGCGCGCCAACTCTGCCAGATAAGCCGTTGTAACTTTGGCGCCAGCCTTCAAACCCCTCGGGCCACCTTCGGCAACCTTCTCCAGCAACAACTGCTCAACACGCTGATAGGTATCATTTTCGAGAATGCGATACTGGTCATGCAAATCTTTTTTGACCCGATCCAGCGCCATGCGCTCGATATCCTGCGCACGCTTGTCTTTCTGCACACCATCACGGGTAAACACCTGCACGTCAATTACGGTGCCGCTCATACCGGACGGTACGCGCAACGAGGTGTCTTTAACGTCAGATGCCTTTTCACCAAAAATGGCACGCAACAGCTTCTCTTCCGGCGTCAGTTGGGTTTCGCCTTTGGGCGTTACCTTACCTGCCAGAATGTCACCGGGCACGACTTCAGCACCGATATGGATAATGCCGGACTCATCAAGCTTACCCAACGCGGTCTCGCTGACGTTCGGAATATCCGAGCTGATTTCCTCTGGCCCAAGCTTGGTATCACGTGACACGCAGGTCAATTCTTCAATATGGATCGTAGTAAACCGATCTTCATGCACCACACGTTCCGAGATCAAGATCGAATCTTCGAAGTTGTAACCGTTCCAGGGCATGAATGCGATCAACATGTTCTGACCCAACGCCAGCTCACCGAGATCCGTGGAAGGACCATCTGCCAGCACATCGCCACGCGCAATCATATCGCCTACATTCACCAGCGGACGCTGATTGATACAGGTGTTTTGATTGGAACGGGTGTATTTGGTCAGGTTATAAATATCTACACCAGGCTCACCGGGCACCGTCTCGTCATCGTTGACACGCACCACGATACGCGCGGCATCCACCGAATTGATCACCCCACCGCGTGTCGCCACCACGGTGACACCCGAATCAATCGCCACAATGCGCTCCATGCCAGTACCCACCAACGGCTTTTCAGCGCGCAATGTCGGCACCGCCTGACGTTGCATGTTGGAACCCATCAATGCACGGTTCGCGTCATCATGTTCGAGAAACGGTATTAACGACGCCGCCACCGACACAATCTGCTTGGGCGCAACGTCCATATACTCGGGACGATCGGGCGTGGACAACGTAAATTCATTTTGATGACGGCATGACACCAACTCATCCGTCAAGCGACCTTCTTTATCCAGCGTGACACTCGCCTGTGCGATGACATACTGACCTTCTTCAATCGCCGACAAATATTCGATCTTGTCTGTAACACGGCCATCCACTACCTTGCGATAAGGGGTTTCCAGAAAGCCGTAACTATTGATGCGCGCATACACCGCCAACGAGTTGATCAAGCCAATATTCGGACCTTCAGGCGTTTCAATGGGACACACACGGCCATAATGCGTGGGATGTACGTCACGCACTTCAAAACCCGCACGCTCACGCGTCAAGCCGCCAGGCCCAAGTGCCGAAATACGACGCTTATGCGTAATTTCTGAAAGTGGATTATTTTGATCCATAAACTGCGACAACTGGCTGGAACCGAAGAATTCCTTGATCACCGCAGACACCGGCTTGGCGTTAATCAACTCCTGCGGCATCAAACCCTCAGACTCCGCGAGGCTCAAGCGTTCTTTTACAGCACGCTCAACACGCACCAGACCGGCACGGAACTGG
>JANOOA010000059.1:0-5546 GCA_031421115.1 Gammaproteobacteria bacterium
CGAGTGTCGTGTGGCGGTGGGTGAAGTGACTGTGCAACTGCCCGGCGAGAAATTGCTGGAGGTGTGTACGGCGTTGCGTGATGAGCCAGAATTTTCATTCGAACAGTTGATTGACCTGTGCGGTGTGGATTATCTGGAGTATGGCGAGACGCCTTGGCAAGGGTCGCGTTTTGCCGTGGTGTACCATTTGTTATCCATAAAAAATAACCAGCGCCTGCGTCTCAAGGTGTTTTTGCCGTTGATATCCGGCGAAGATCTGCCGCGTGTGGATTCTGTAGTTGATGTCTGGAATGCGGCTAACTGGTATGAGCGTGAGGCGTTTGATCTGTTTGGTATCCTGTTTTATGGGCATCCTGACTTGCGTCGTTTGCTCACGGATTACGGATTTATCGGGTACCCGTTCCGCAAGGACTTCCCGCTGATCGGTAATGTTGAAATGCGTTACGATCCGCATAAAAAGCGTGTGGTATACGAGCCAGTCAGCATTGAGCCGCGTATCCTGGTGCCGCGTGTGATTCGCCATGACAACCGTTATGAAGAGGGTGTCAGTGAGAAACCAAGTGATAAAGGGGTGAAACGTGGCTGAGATCCGCAATTACACCATGAACTTTGGGCCGCAGCATCCGTCTGCGCACGGCGTGTTGCGCCTGGTGCTGGAGATGGACGGTGAGGTGATTCAGCGCGCCGATCCGCATATTGGTCTGCTGCATCGCGGCACTGAAAAACTGGCTGAAAGCAAGCCGTACATTCAAAGCATTCCCTACATGGATCGCCTTGATTACGTCTCCATGATGTGTAACGAGCATGGCTACGTGCTGGCCATGGAAAAACTGCTCGGTATCGAGCCGCCGTTGCGTGCGCAATACATCCGCGTCATGTTTGATGAAATCACGCGGGTGTTGAATCACCTGCTGTGGCTGGGCGCCCACGCGCTGGATATCGGCGCCATGACCGTGTTCCTGTATTGTTTCCGCGAGCGTGAAGATTTGCTGGATTGTTATGAAGCGGTGTCGGGCGCGCGTATGCACGCGGCATATTATCGTCCCGGCGGTGTGTACCGTGATCTGCCAGGCAGCATGCCCGGCTATCAGGCATCCAAGTGGCATAACCAGAAACAGGTCGATGAACTCAATACCAATCGCCAGGGTTCATTGCTCGATTTTATTGAAGATTTTACGCGGCGTTTTCCCGGTTATGTCGACGAATACGAAACCCTGCTGACCGATAACCGCATCTGGAAGCAGCGCACTGTCGGCATTGGTGTGGTAACACCGGAGCGCGCGTTACAGATGGGTTTTACCGGGCCGATGTTGCGCGGCTCAGGCATAGAGTGGGATCTGCGCAAGAAACAGCCCTATGAAGTCTATGATCGCTTGCAGTTTGATATTCCGGTGGGTGTGCAGGGTGATTGCTACGACCGTTATCTGGTGCGTGTCGAAGAAATGCGCCAGTCAAACCGGATTATTATTCAGTGTGTGGACTGGCTGCGCAAGAACCCTGGCCCGGTGATGATTGATAATCACAAATTTGCATCGCCATCGCGTGTAGAGATGAAAGGTGATATGGAGGCGTTGATCCATCACTTCAAGCTGTTTACTGAAGGCTTTTGTTTGCCGGAAGGCGAGGCGTATGCGGCGATTGAGCATCCCAAGGGTGAGTTTGGTGTTTATCTGGTGTCGGATGGCGCCAACAAACCGTATCGCCTGAAAATTCGTGCGTCGGGCTTTGCGCATATGGCAGGGCTGGACGAAATGGTGCGCGGTCATATGATCGCAGATGTAGTCGCGATTATCGGTACGCAGGACATCGTGTTTGGTGAGGTTGATCGCTAATGTTTCAAGTTGATACCGCTACGCTAAAGAGCCACATGCTTTCCCCGGAAGTGTGTACCGCGATTGATCGCTGGGTGGGTAATTTTCCGCCCGAGCGTAAGCAATCGGCAGTCATTCCAGCCCTGCATATTGTGCAGGATGCTAACGGTGGCTGGCTTAGTAAGGAATTAATGGATGAGGTTGCCGCCTATCTGGAAATGGAGCCTATTTCTGTTTATGAAGTAGCAACCTTTTATACCATGTATTCGCTCAAGCCAATCGGGCGCCACAAGATCAGCGTCTGCACTAATATCTCGTGCATGTTGCGCGGCTCAGACGAGATTGTGACGCATCTTGAAACCAAGCTGGGAGTACGCTTGGGGCAAACCACGGTAGATGGTAAATTTACGCTCAAAGAAGTGGAATGCCTGGCGGCGTGCGGTGGCGCGCCAATGTTTCAGATTGGCAAGCATTACTATGAAAATCTGACACCCGAAAAAATTGATGAAATTCTCGCTAATCTTGACTAATTTTTAAGTGACAGGCTATGGCTAACGAAATCTGTTTTAATACGATGCACCTTGAAAAGCCCTGGACGCTGGAGTCTTACCTCAGTGTGGGCGGGTATCAGGCGTGGAAAAAAATCCTTGCGGAAAAAACTTCACCAGAAGAAATTATTGCGGAGTTAAAAACCTCAGCTTTGCGCGGTCGTGGGGGTGCAGGGTTTCCCACGGGCCTCAAGTGGAGCTTCATGCCGCGCAATGTGCCAGGCCAGAAATACATCGTGTGCAATTCCGATGAAGGTGAGCCTGGCACGTTTAAGGACCGTGACATTTTGCGTTACAACCCACATGCGTTGATTGAAGGCATGGCGATTGCGGGCTATACCGTCGGCGCTACGGTGGGCTATAACTATATGCGCGGCGAATTCTGGGAGCCGTATGAGCGGTGCGAGGCCGCGCTGGAAGAAGCGCGCCGTGCCGGCTTCCTTGGCAAGAATATTATGGGCTCAGGTGTTGATTTTGATATGCATTCCCACCTGGGTGCGGGTGCTTATATTTGCGGTGAAGAAACCGCGTTGCTGGAATCTCTGGAAGGCAAAAAAGGTCAGCCACGCTTCAAACCGCCGTTCCCCGCCAGTTATGGTTTGTATGGTCGCCCCACCACGATTAACAATACCGAGACACTGGCGTCCGTACCCTTGATTTTGAAAAACGGCGGTCGCTGGTTTCTGGATCTGGGTAAGCCGAATAATGGCGGCACCAAGATTTTTTCCGTGTCGGGTCATGTCAATAAACCCGGTAATTATGAAGTGGCGCTGGGTACTCCGTTTTCCAAATTGCTGGAGATGGCGGGAGGCGTGAGCGGCGGGCGCAAGCTCAAAGCGGTAATCCCCGGCGGTTCATCCGTGCCGGTGATGCCGGGCGATGTCATGATGGGTGTAACCATGGATTATGATGCCATCGCCAAGGCCGGTTCGATGCTGGGTGCAGGTTCGGTTATCATCATGGACGACACCACTTGCATGGTACGTCTGCTGGCACGCATCGCACATTTTTATTATGAAGAGTCATGCGGTCAATGCACGCCGTGCCGTGAAGGCACGGGCTGGTTGTCGCGTGTGATTCATCGCATTGAGCATGGGCAGGGCAAGCAGGAAGATCTGGATATGCTGGTTGATGTGTCCAACAAAATACAGGGCCGTACCATTTGTGCTTTGGGAGATGCGGCGGCAATGCCGGTGATCAGTTTTATCAAACATTTCCGTGAAGAATTTCAGTATCACATTGATCATCGTCAGTGCATGGTGGGGCAGCATGCTGAAGCCAAACACGCGCCCGAGGCACTAAGTGTTAGCGCGGCATGATGGTTCGGCGTGCCCCAACCAATGAATGGTCAATCAACGATTAATGGTGGACAGGCGGTTATGGTAAACATCGAAATTGATGGCAAACAGGTTCAGGCGAAAGATGGCTCGATGGTTATTGAGGCAGCGGACGACGCAGGTATTCCTATCCCGCGCTTTTGCTACCATAAAAAATTATCCATTGCTGCCAACTGCCGCATGTGCCTGGTGGAAGTGGACAAAGCCGCCAAGCCGTTGCCTGCCTGTGCGACACCGGTGACTGAGGGTATGCGTGTTTACACCAAGTCACCGCGCGCGCTGGATGCACAAAAAGGCGTGATGGAATTCTTGTTGATTAACCATCCGCTCGATTGCCCTATTTGCGATCAGGGTGGTGAGTGTGATTTGCAGGATCTGGCAATGGGATTCGGTGCCAGCAATTCGCGCTTTATGGAAAACAAACGCGTCGTAAAAGACAAGGACATCGGCCCGTTAATTTCCACTGAAATGACGCGCTGCATTCATTGCACACGCTGCGTGCGCTTTGGTCAGGAAGTGGCGGGCATGAAAGAGTTGGGTGCGACAGGTCGCGGTGAGCATATGGAAATTGGCATGTATGTGGCAAATGCCATGGTCTCTGAATTGTCGGGCAACGTTATTGATTTATGCCCGGTGGGCGCGCTGACCTCCAAACCGTTCCGCTACACTGCCCGCGTCTGGGAACTGGCGCAACGTGACACGATTGCCCCGCATGATTGCATTGGTTCCAATCTGAGTGTAGATGTGCGTGGCAATAAAGTCATGCGTTTTTTGCCGCGTGAAAATGAAGACATCAATGAAACCTGGATTTCTGACCGCGATCGTTTCAGTTATATCGGTCTCAACAGTGACGATCGCTTGCGTGCGCCGATGATTAAGAAAGATGGCAAGTGGCATGAAGTTGACTGGGCCACGGCGTTTGAGTTTGTGGTGAATGGTTTAAAGCCGATCCTTGTGCGTTATGGTGCAACCCAGTTAGGTACGCTGGTTTCGCCGATGGCGACTGTTGAAGAAATGTATCTGGCGCAAAAGCTGGTGCGTGCGCTGGGCGGTGACAATATTGATCATCGTCTGCGTCAACAGGATTTCAGTGATCAGGACACGGCGCCGTTGTATCCGTGGTTAGGCCAGGGTATCGCCGACCTGGAAAAACTCAATGCCGCGTTGCTGATCGGTTCCAACGTACGTAAAGAGCAGCCCATTGCCGGGTTACGTTTGCGTAAAGCCGCATTGCGCGGCGCCAGCATTATGTTTGTGAATGCGCAACGCCATGATTTTAATTTCCCGGTGAAGGTGCAGTTGACCTCCGGTGTGACAGGCATGGAGCATGATCTTGCGGCGGTGGCGAAAGCACTGTTGGAGATTACGGGCGCAGATGCGCCACACGGTCTGGAGTCGCTACTGGAAAATATTACAGTCACTGATGCGCATAGCGATGTAGCCAAACGGCTGCATCAATCATCGCGTGCAACAGTGCTGTTAGGCAATCAGGCATTGGCGCATCCTGCCTTGTCGACGCTGCGTGCGCTGGCGGGAGTCATTGCCCAGTTGAGCAATGCGGTGCTGGGTTATTTGCCGGAGTCGGGCAACAGTGTCGGTGGTTGGTTGGCGGGTGCATTACCGCACCGTGGTGCGGCAGGCAAGCCCCTCATCAGCCAGGGTGTCAGCCAGGGGTTGGACGCGCGTGCCATGCTGGATGCCAATCTGAAAAGTTATTTGTTGATGGGTATTGAGCCTGAGCTGGACTGTGCCAATCCCGTAGCCGCCATGGAAGCCTTGGCAGATGCTGATTTTGTGGTATCCCTGACTGCGTATAAAACCGATGCGATGCGGCAGTATGCCGATGTATT
>JANOOA010000060.1:0-5620 GCA_031421115.1 Gammaproteobacteria bacterium
TGGCTGGCCTGGAATCACCTCACCGCCCGGCATGGTGTGCCGCAATACACGCTTGACGGTGTAATGCACAATGCAGGCTTTGCCATCATCGGCTATGGCAAGCTGGGCGGCATTGAGCTGGGCTATGGATCTGATCTTGACCTGGTGTTTCTTCATGATAGCGAGGGGGAGCAACAACAATCCAGTGGTCAGAAGGTCATCGACAACGCGGTATTTTTTGCGCGGCTCGGCCAGCGTATTATTCACATTTTGAGTGCGCAAACCCCATCGGGCACGTTGTATGAAGTGGATATGCGCTTGCGTCCCAGTGGCACATCCGGCCTGCTGGTAAGCAACCTGGCAGCGTATGCCGATTATCAGCGCAACGAAGCCTGGACCTGGGAACACCAGGCCCTGGTGCGCGCACGGGTCGTGGCGGGCGGCGCGATATGCGCCACCACTTTCAATGAATTACGCCATGAAATCCTCGCACGCCACCGCGATACGGCGATTTTACGCAACGAGGTGCGGGAAATGCGCGAGCGTATGCGCGCCGAACTTGGCGTGCATCACACTGAGCATCACACTAGGCATCCCCCCGCCGATACACAGCACCAAACAGGGTATTTTGACCTGAAACAGCAGCAAGGTGGTATCGCCGACATCGAATTTATGGTTCAATATGGGGTTTTGGCGTGGACTTCTGATCATCCGGCGCTGGCCGATTTTACGGATAATATCCGGCAGTTACAGGGCTTTGCCGCCGCCGGGTTGATGCCGGAACACGCTGTACAGCAGCTCAGTAACGCCTACCGCGCCTACCGCGCCGCACTGCACCGCCTTACCTTGCAGGAAGAACCAGCACAGGTCAGCGACACCGAATTCCGCGACGAGCGTGCCGCGGTAATACGCCTGTGGCATGCAATGATGGATGTGTAAATCTGTTATTAAAACTTTAAGGGATCATTAACATGACAATGGCTGATCGCGATGGCGTGATCTGGATGGACGGGCAGCTCGTGCCGTGGCGCGACGCGAACATCCACGTACTCACTCATACCCTGCACTATGGCATGGGCGTATTCGAAGGTGTGCGCGCCTATCCCACTGATAAAGGCACCGCAATTTTCCGCCTGCACGCGCATACCGACCGCCTGTTCCGCTCTGCACATATCATGGGCATGCCCATGCCCTATAGCAAAGATGTTATCAATGAAGCGACGCGCGCCGCCGTACGTGAAAACAACATGGATGCAGGCTACATTCGCCCAATGTGCTTTTATGGCGCCGAAGGCATGGGCTTGCGCGCCGATAATCTCAAGGTGCATATGATGATCGCCGCGTGGCCGTGGGGCTCATACCTCGGCGCGGAAAATATGGAAAAAGGGTTGCGCGTCAAAACTTCATCGTACACACGCCACCATCCTAATATCACCATGTGCAAAGCCAAGGCAAACGGCAATTACATCAACTCAATGCTGGCACTGCGCGAAGCACTGGCCTGTGGCTGCGACGAAGCGCTGCTGTTAGATGTTGACGGTTTCGTGGCGGAAGGCAGCAGCGAGAATATTTTTATAGTGCGCGACAATGTGCTGTATACGCCCGAATTAACCTCAGCACTGGACGGCATCACGCGCAATACCATTTTTACACTTGCCGCAGAACTGGGCCTGAGCGTGAAAGAGAAACGCATTACGCGTGATGAACTTTACGTGGCGGATGAAGCCTTCTTCACCGGCACTGCCGCTGAAGTCACGCCGATCCGCGAAGTCGATGGCCGCGCCATTGGCACCGGCCGGCGTGGTGTGCTCACTGAACGCCTGCAAACGCTTTACTTTGATCTGGTGCATGGCCGCCGTGCCGAGCATCCTGAATGGCTCACGTTAGTACAATAAGCATCTTACGGAGAATCTATGTCTGTACAAAACCGCTCTTCTACCAAGCCCACAGACGCCAATGCACATCATATCCATGAAGTAACGCGTGCCGAATTGCCGCTGCATTGCCCGACCGACAGCATGGCGTTATGGGACTCCCATCCGCGTGTCTACCTGGCGATTGAAGCCACCGGCAAAGCCAAGTGCCCGTATTGCGGCACCGATTATATTTTGCGTGGTTAAGCTTATTAATTCTTTTCTTCTCACGCTACATGCGTAAATTAACGGTTGTCCAAGTCCTGCCTGCCATGGAAGGGGGCGGCGTTGAACGCGGCACGCTGGAAGTGGCCACGGCATTGGTGCAACGCGGCCATCGTTCCATTGTCATTTCTGGTGGCGGCCGCATGGTGTCGGCACTGGAAGCCACCGGCAGCAAACACATCACCTGGCCGATCGGCAAAAAATCCTTGTTGAGTTTGCGTCTGGCGCTACTCTTACGGCATTTCCTCAAACAACAACAGGTTGATATTCTGCATGCCCGATCGCGCATGCCGGCATGGATCGCCTGGTTGGCCTGGCGTGGCATGAATAAAACCCAGCGACCCCATTTCATTACCACCGTACATGGACAATATTCGGTTAACTTTTACAGCTCTATCATAACACGCGGTGAACGCGTCATTGCGGCTTCCAATACCACCAAAAGCTATCTGATAAATCATTACCCGCGCCTTGACGCGCATAAAATCCAGGTAATTTACCGTGGCATCGACAGCCATGCATTTCCGTATGACTACAAAGCTGGCAGTCAATGGCTGCACCACTGGTATGAACAATATCCGCAATTACTCGACAGCGCCATCATCACCCTGCCGGGGCGGTTGTCCCGATTAAAAGGACATGAAGACTTTATCGAATTAATGTCGCGCCTTAAGCTGCAAGGCGCGAATGTTTATGGTTTGGTAGTAGGTGACGCAGGTTCGCAACACGGTGATTATGCTAACGAGATTATGCAACTCGCGCAGCAAAAGGGGCTGAACAATATCATTTTCACCGGTTATCGCAATGATGTACGTGAAATCTATACGGTTTCAGATATCGTATTATCGCTCTCATCAAAACCCGAGTCTTTTGGCCGCACAGTATTAGAAGCTTTGAGCCTGGGCATTCCCGTGATAGGTTACGATCATGGCGGTGTAGGTGAGGTATTAAGCGCAGTATTTCCTGAAGGCCGGGTGGCGGTTGGCGACCTGGATGCACTCACGCAGAAAGTGCAACAATTCATTGCGACAAAGCCCGCAGTTACCCTGATGACGCAGGGCACGCATCCTTTCCCGATTAAAAAAATGCTCGATGATACACTTGATGCCTATGAGGCAATAGCACTACCCGATTAATTCCCGGCAGCGCTGAAAGTCATGCGGTGATACAAATCCTTTTGGCGCGTTACTGGAAGAAAGTCTGGGGCATTTCGAGCGAAGGGAGAAATCTTATAGCGCGGGTTGATGGGACGCTTACAACATATTCGCCAGCACATGCATCCAAGAAATAAAAAACCATGGCATATGCTTACGCCACCCACAAAAAAAGCCAGTGAGGTTATGCCTCACCGGCCTTTTTTACAGCTAACGATTAAAACCGCTTAGCCATCTTTGCCCACAGCCTTCATACTCAAACGTACCCGGCCCTGCTTGTCGATTTCCAGCACTTTCACCTTCACTATTTCGCCTTCGGTGAGTTTGTCGCTGACGTTCTCAACACGGTCATCGGAAATTTGTGAGATGTGTACCAAGCCATCTTTGCCCGGCAGAATCGTAACGAACGCTCCAAAATCCATGAGCTTGGATATTTTGCCTTCGTAAACACGCCCCACTTCCACGTCAGCGGTAATTTCTTCGATGCGGCGACGCGCTTCCAGTCCGGCGGCTTTATCGACAGATGCGATCTTCACCGTGCCATCATCAGTAATGTCGATGCTGGTGCCGGTCTCTTCGGTCAATGCACGGATGGTTGCACCACCCTTGCCGATAACATCACGGATGCGTTCAGGGTTGATCTTGAACGTCACATAACGCGGTGCGTATTCTGATAACTCGCTACGCGGCTGCGAGATCACCTGATTCATTAAACCCAGAATATGCAAACGTCCTTCCTTAGCCTGCGCCAGGGCAACCTGCATGATTTCTTTGGTGATACCATTAATTTTGATGTCCATCTGCAAAGCAGTGATACCGTCTTTGGTGCCGGCAACCTTGAAGTCCATATCGCCCAAATGATCTTCGTCACCGAGAATGTCGCTGAGCACTGCAAAACGCTCGCCTTCTTTCACCAGACCCATGGCAATACCTGCCACTGGCGCTTTGATCGGCACGCCAGCGTCCATCAACGCCAGACTGGCGCCGCACACGGAAGCCATCGAGCTGGAGCCATTAGACTCTGTAATTTCTGATACCACGCGCACCGAGTACGGATAATCAATCATGTCGGGCATCATGGCAGCAACGCCACGCTTGGCCAAACGACCATGGCCGATTTCACGGCGCTTGGGGCTGCCGACCATGCCGGTTTCACCGGTGCATGACGGTGGGAAGTTGTAATGCAGCATAAACGGCTCTTTGCGCTCACCTTCAATGGCATCAATCACCTGCGCATCGCGCGAGGTGCCGAGGGTTGCCACGACCAGCGCCTGGGTTTCACCCCGGGTAAACAATGCCGAACCGTGCGCACGCGGCAACACGTTGGTACGCATGGTAATCGGGCGTACGGTACGGGTATCACGGCCATCAATACGCGGCTCACCGGCGATGACGATGTTACGCACCAGTTTACTTTCAATGGCTTCGACAGCGCCTTTTACCGCATCTGCAGACCACAAACTACCCCCGCTTTCAGCAGTCAATTTAGCAACCACATCGGCGCGAATCTCGGCCAGACGCTTCTGGCGCACCTGCTTTTCTCTAACCTTGTAGGCATCGGCAATCGCAGTGGCACATGCCGCATTAACGGCATTTTCCAGCGCGACATTTTTTTCGGGTGGCTGCCAATCCCAGGCAGGCGTTGCTACTTCAGCGGCCAACTCACGAATCACGTTAATGGCAATCTGCATTTGCGCGTGACCAAACATGACGGCATCCAGCATCACAGCTTCTGATAATTCCTTGGCTTCGGACTCCACCATCAACACGGCATCCCGCGTACCGGCAACCACCAGATCCAGCGCGGACTCTTTAAGCTGAGTCAACGTAGGATTCAGGATGTATTGACCATTGATATAACCAACGCGGGCAGCACCTACCGGACCACTGAATGGCAAGCCGGAAATTGCAACGGCAGCGGACGCACCCAGCAACGCAGGGATATCCGGATCAATCTCAGGATCCAGTGACACCACGGTGGCAATGATCTGAACTTCATTGATAAAATCATCGGGAAACAAGGGACGTAACGGGCGGTCAATCAGACGGGAAGTGAGGGTTTCTTTTTCAGTGGGGCGACCTTCGCGCCTGAAAAATCCACCGGGAATTTTACCAGCCGCATAGGTGCGCTCCTGGTAGTTTACTGTCAGCGGGAAAAAATCCCGACCCGGCACGACTTTTTTGATGCCGACACAGGTAACCATCACAACGGTCTCACCCATGCTGCACATCACTGCACCGGATGCCTGGCGAGCGATTTCGCCAGTCTCTATGGTTACTTGATTGCCGCCGTACTGAAAAACTTTTTTTACAAGAGCCACGTCACATTCCTTACGTAATAATTTAGCG
>JANOOA010000061.1:0-1785 GCA_031421115.1 Gammaproteobacteria bacterium
TAATGGCGTCGGTGCGATTCCGTTGGCATTTCCGTCGCCCCTGTGCGGCGAGACTACCCGGCCGCCAACTTGCCGATGATAAATGCCGTGCACCTGCCTTCGTGCTACCTTATTACGCCCGAGCCATCTCCCAACACACAGGAATTTCTCGACGGTCTGGAGCGCTCTCTGCGCGCGGGTCGCTTCCGGCATCCGACCGCCATGGATGGCGGAAGTGTCGAAAATGCAGGAGCCTTTTTTCGACCTGCCTCTGGCGACACTTGTGCGCCGGGCAGGATGCCCAAGTGCGGTGGGCGCAGGGACGCACAAGAACCGCCGTCCATGCACGGCGGCATACGTCTGGTGCAGTTGCGCGCCAAAACACTGAGCGAAACCGCCTATGCCGAACTGGCGCGGCAGGTGTTGCTGGTGTGTCATGCCCATCAAGCCCAATTAATATTGAATGCGGCGCCCGCGTTGGTAGAAGAGGTGGGTGCCGATGGCGTGCATCTGGACAGCGCCCGACTCATGTCATTAAGCGCGCGACCCTTTTTATCTTCGGGATCCTCCAGATTATGGGTAGGGGCATCGTGCCACAATGCCAAAGAGCTGGCCCATGCTGGCCGTCTCGGCGCGGATTTTGCCGTGGTTTCTCCGGTGCTGGAAACCGCCAGCCATCCCGGCGCGCTCCCCTTAGGCTGGACAGGTTTCCGTGATCTCACCGAACTGGCCGTGCTGCCAGTGTACGCCCTAGGCGGCATGACACCGCGCCACGTAACGCAGGCCTACGAGCATGGCGCGCAGGGTATCGCGGGGATTTCATCGCTGTGGCGGGGTTAACCCAGATTTTCCATTAGCTTTGTAGCGAGGGTGCGCAAGGTGCTGAATCTGGGTTTAATGTCGCCGTGCCCGCTAATTCCATTTTTAATTCAATCAGCGAATAACTTTATCCCCTCGCCCCGCTCGCGGGGCGAGGGGATAATAATGCACTTTTGAAATAGAATTGGAATAACACATGCTTTTTCGGCCTTCTGATGTTGGCCTTGATTACATCTAGCCCAATTCGTGCTACGAATAGCGCTGAAACACCAGGCTGGCGTTGGTGCCACCAAAGCCAAAACTGTTGGATAGCACAGTATTGAGGGTAACGTCGTCACGCCTCTCACGCACGATGGGCATGTCGGCGGCGGCGGGGTCAAGTTCGTCGATATGAGCTGAGGCGCAGATGAAGTTGTGCTGTTGCATCAGCAACGAATAAATGGCTTCATGCACACCCGCTGCGCCGAGCGAATGGCCGGTAAGCGGTTTGGTGGAGCTGATCGGCGGCACTTTGGCGCCAAACACCATCCGCAGCGCCTCCAGCTCCTTGACATCGCCGACCGGCGTGCTGGTGCCATGGGTGTTGATGTAATCAACGGGGCCACGCACCTTGTCCAGCGCCTGCTGCATGCAACGCATGGCCCCCTCACCGGAAGGTTGCACCATATCCACGCCATCGGACGTGGCGCCGTAACCGACGAGTTCGGCATAGATTGGCGCGCCGCGCTGCAGGGCATGTTCGAGCTCTTCCAGCACCAGCATGCCGCCACCGCCAGCGATGACAAAACCATCACGAGCCGCATCGTAAGTGCGCGAGGCTCGCGACGGGGTGTCGTTGTATTTCGACGACAGCGCCCCCATGGCATCGAATAACATGGTCTGCGTCCAGTGCAGCTCTTCGCCGCCCCCGGCGAAGACAATATCCTGTTTGCCAAGCTGGATCAGTTCCATGCCATTGCCGATGCAGTGGGCGCTGGTGGCGCAGGC
>JANOOA010000062.1:0-2166 GCA_031421115.1 Gammaproteobacteria bacterium
AATTGGCGACGGCAAGATTTTTGTGACCTCTGTGGAACGTGTAGTACGGATTAGAACTGGTGAAGAAAATCTGGACGCTATCTAATGTATCGTTTCGCAGTGCGCGTAATGGGTAATCATACGGTGCAATAGCGTAGCATATTGCACCGTATGATTACCCATTACGCGCACTGCGAAACGACACATTAGATAGCATCCAGATTTTCTTCACCCGTTCTAATGCGCACCACGCGTTCCACCGAGGTGACAAAAATCTTGCCGTCGCCAATTTTTCCCGTGCGTGCGGCGGTTGCGATGGTTTCTACGCAACGATCCGCTTGATCGGCGGCGACGACGATTTCAATTTTAACCTTAGGTAAAAAATCCACTACGTATTCTGCGCCGCGATACAATTCGGTGTGGCCTTTCTGGCGGCCAAAACCTTTCACTTCGGTGACTGTCATGCCGGTGATGCCGATGTCCGACAGCGCTTCACGCACATCGTCAAGTTTAAAGGGTTTGATCACTGCTTCGATTTTTTTCATGGCGTCCTTTGTAATCCAATGGGCTATTTATGGATAAGCTCTTAATATCATACCAAATTCTTGCATCAATACCACAGACAACCAATTATAGTATTGATTGTTATATTGAATTTATTATTTTGTGTCGTAAAATGCGGTAATCGGATAGCGCCGGTCGCGGCCAAATGCGCGGCGCGTGATGCGCACGCCGGGCGGTGCCTGGCGGCGCTTGTATTCATTGCGGTTCACCATGCCCATGACGCGCCGCACGGTGGTTTCATCATACCCTGCCGCCATAATATCCTGTAAGGATTTATCCTGCTCAATATACATTTCCAGAATCGGATCAAGCACGGCATAGGGCGGCAAAGAATCTTCGTCTTTCTGGTCAGGCGCCAATTCCGCGCTGGGGGGGCGATCAAAAATCCGTTGCGGTATCACGGGTGCGATGGCATTACGGTAAGCAGCCAGGCGATATACCAGGGTTTTGGGTACGTCTTTGATGACTGCAAAACCCCCTGCCATGTCACCATACAAGGTGGCATAGCCGACGGACATTTCGCTTTTGTTGCCGGTGGTCAACACCATCTTGCGTTTTTTATTGGAGATCGCCATCAACAATACACCCCGGCAGCGCGCCTGAATATTTTCTTCTGTAGTATCGGCTTTAGTACCCGCAAATTCTTGCTGCAAGCTGCTTAAAAATGTCTGGAATGCAGGCTCGATGGAAATAACGTGATGCTCAACACCCAGCGCCGCACTCAACGCCTGTGCATCATCGAGACTCATCTGTGCGGTATAGCGCGATGGCATCATTACTGCTTCGACGCGTTCTTTGCCAATCGCATCCACGGCTATCGCCAGCGTGAGCGCTGAATCCATGCCTCCCGATGAACCGATGACGACCCCACGAAAGCCGTTCTTTTCAATATAATCGCGCACACCCAGCACCAGCGCACCATATACGCTGGCCTCAACACTCAGTGGGGCATGGCAGAGACTCGCCCGAGGTGCAATGTCATTAGCGCTGAAATCTACCGCATATAACTCTTCAACAAACGAGGCAGCACGCATCACCACGGTGCCGCTGGCATCCATCACCAGGGACTCGCCGTCAAACACCAGCTCATCCTGCCCACCCACCAGGTTGACATACACTATCGGCATGTTACCTTCTGTGACGCGCTGATGCAGCATGTCTTCACGCTCACGCCCTTTGCTGATATGAAACGGCGAGGAGTTGAGGTTAAGCATTAAACGCGCACCCGCCGCATACGCCTGCGCCATGGGGCCGGGGTGCCACATATCTTCGCAAATAGTGATGGCTACCGGCACACCTTGAATATTGACCACACATGCGGCACTGCCCGGCTGGAAATAACGCTTCTCATCAAACACGCTGTAATTGGGAAGATGCTGTTTGTGATACGTGGCTACAATTTTTCCGTCACGGATTAACGAGGCGGAATTGTGTAAACCGTTTTCTTCCATGCTGGGATAGCCCACCACCACATCAATACCCGTGACATGGCGCTTGAGCTCTTCCAGACCACGCAAGACCTGTTGATGCAGATCAGGACGTAACAGCAGATCTTCTGGCGGATAGCCGGTGAGTGTCAACTCAGGAAAAACAATGGCATGAGCATGTAACTCATCACGGGCG
>JANOOA010000063.1:0-5268 GCA_031421115.1 Gammaproteobacteria bacterium
CCATTACAAAAAGCCTGTCACCAGGCGCTGCAAAATAATTTGGCATGGCTAGTGTAAAAGCAGTTGCATTTACTAATGAGAATCATTATCATTAGTCATCAGCAAATTCTTATACTTTTCACAAGGCATTTACCTGGAGAATCCACTATGACTCACCCTAAACGTAACATACTCGGTATCGCACTCTGCGGCTGGTTAGCGATGATCCCCAATGTGTATGCTGCCGATGATCTGGTGGTCTATTCCGCGCGTAATGAGCAGTTGATTAAACCGCTGTTTGACGCTTACGAGAAGGAAACCGGCACCCATATCAAATTTTTAACTGGCAAGGAAGGCCCACTGCTGGAGCGTCTCAAGGCCGAAGGCGCGAGGACACCTGCCGATATTTTGATGACGGTCGATGCGGGTAATTTATGGCAAGCAGCACAGAGTGACTTGCTGGCAAAAGTCAATTCCAAAACTCTCAACGAAAACATCCCTGCTCACCTGCGTGATCCGGAGGGTCAGTGGGTTGGCCTATCGGTACGGGCGCGCACTATTGTTTACAACACCAAAAAAGTGAAGCCCGCCGATCTTTCCAGTTACGAAGCACTGGGGGATGCCAAGTGGCAGGGCCGTTTATGCTTGCGCAGCTCAAAGAAAGTATATAACCAGTCGATGGTAGCGATGATGATTGCGCACAACGGCGAGGCTCAAACTGAAGCAGTGGTGAAGTCGTGGGTGAATAATCTGGCAACCACGCCTTTTTCTGATGATGACAGTTTGCTGGAGGCCCTGGCGGCAGGTCAGTGTGATGTTGGCATTGTAAACAATTATTACTTTGGCCGCTTCAAGCGCAAAACACCTGACGCCCCCGTGAACATATTCTGGGCCAATCAAGCCAGTAACGGCGTGCATGTCAACGTCTCTGGCGCGGGTGTCACAAAACACGCCAAGCACCATGATGCCGCCGTGAAATTCCTGGAATGGCTGTCATCCGACAAGGCGCAAAATCTGTTCGCTGATACCAATCTGGAATTCCCGGCCAACCCCAATGTGAAACCCGACCCCATCGTTACTTCCTGGGGGCCATTCAAACAGGACACGATTAATCTTGCCGAGGCCGGAAAATTACAAACTAAAGCTGTCATGCTGATGGATCGAGCCGGGTACAAGTGACCCCGCAGCCCGCGCTTGAGCAGGCACGCGTAGCGTACACCGTTCCCGTTCCACGGCGGCGGGGACGGTTGTTCAAGCACGGTGGCGCATGGCGGCTGACCAGTGTGTTGATTGCGGTGCTCACCACCCTGCCCCTGTTGATGTTGCTGCCTGCCTGGCTCACCGCAGAAGACGAGGTATGGCGTCATCTGGCCGACACCCTGCTGGTTGACCTGTTGCGCAACACCGCCGTGCTCACGCTGGGTGTCGGCCTGGGCGTTTTTGTGTTGGGCGTTGGCCTCGCATGGCTGACGGCGATGTGCGAATTTCCCGGTCGCCGTATCTTCGACTGGGCGCTGATGTTGCCGCTGGGCATCCCCACTTACGTGCTGGCGTTTGTCGCCATTGGCTTTCTCGATTTCAGCGGGCCGGTGCAGAGCAGCCTGCGCACGTTATTTGATACCGACACGCTGTGGTTTCCGCCGATCCGTTCTGAAGGCGGCGTAATCGCGGTGATGGTGCTGGCGCTCTATCCGTATGTATATATGCTGGCACGCGCCGCGTTTCTCGGCCAGGGCCGCAACGTGCTGGAAAGTGGCCGCGTGCTGGGGCTTAACCCCTGGCAGGTATTTTTCCGCATTTCATTACCCATGGCGCGCCCCGCGATTGCCGCAGGCGTGGCACTGGCACTAATGGAAACCCTGGCAGACTTCGGTGCCGTGGCCATTTTTAATTACGACACGTTTACGACTGCACTTTACAAAGCCTGGTTTGACCTGTTTAATCTGCCTGCCGCCGCGCAACTTTCCACACTGCTCTTACTATTTGTCGCACTGGCACTGGTGGGCGAGCGCCAAAGCCGGGGACGCGCACGCTACAACAGCGGCGGCAAACGCGCCAGCGCGCAACGTTATCAACTCACTGGCAAACATGCCTGGCTCGCCAGCGGCAGCGCTACGCTGGTGCTGGCATTGGCATTTTTAATTCCTGTAGCGCAATTGATTGTATGGGTCGCCAACACCGGCATGGCCGACCTTGATGCACGTTATCTGGGGTTTGCAAGCCACACTCTGTTGCTAGGCGTCATGGGGGCATTGCTTACCGTCGCCTGTGCATTGCTGTTGGCCACCATTCGCAAACAATGGCCGGGCAATATCACGCGTTTTTCCACCCAGCTTGCAACACTCGGTTATGCCCTGCCCGGTGCGGTGCTGGCGGTGGGCATTATGTTGCTGTTCACCTGGCTGGACGAAGGGATCGACACTCTCATCGGGGGCGGGATGGGTGGTACGGGGCTGCTGTTAAGCAGCAGTGTGATCGCCCTGCTGTTCGCTTATCTGGTACGTTTTCTGGCCGTGGCGCATGGCCCGGTGGAAAGCGCACTGGAACGCATCACGCCGTCCATCCAGCAGGCCGCGCGCAGCCTCGGCGCGAGCCACCGCGAAGTGCTGTGGCGCATCTACCTGCCGGTGTTGCGCCCTGGTCTGCTCACTGCCGCGCTGCTGGTGTTCGTGGATATCATGAAAGAAATGCCCGCCACCCTGCTGTTGCGCCCGTTTGACTGGGACACCCTGGCGATTCGCATTTTCGAAATGACCTCCGAAGGCGAATGGGAACGCGCCGCCTTGCCTGCCCTCACCCTGGTGCTGGTGGGGCTGATTCCCGTGATACTACTGGTAAGGCGCTCCGGGAAATAGTACAATCAGGGCATAACTGTACCCGTGTGGGAGAGATTCTGTGCCTGGAGGCGCCGTGTTTGGTGATCCTCACCGTCACAGAACGCCGAAGGCGCAAACCGCCCGGAATCGCTCAGGCAAAAGGACCGCACGGAAAAGTTACTCTGGAGAGAGATTGGGCGCCAATAGAAATGGCGCACTAATCCGCCGAAGGGGCTAAGCTCTCAGGCAAGCAGGACAGAGGGGCGGCGTATGCAGCATATTTTACTATGCTGCATACGCCGCCCTTTTTTTATGCCCATCACTTTGGAGAATTATGTCACATACCCCTGTTTCAGAGTCAACGGCGGCTGCTCCTGCGCATCCTGCGCCCGCAGCATTGGTGCGTCCCTGCACGGCATCCGAACAACCCAACGTCAGCCGTATGCCACCGTGGATACGCCAGAAGTTGAATAGCGATAATCACACGCATTACGCACTCACCGCCGATGCCGTGCGCGGCAACGCCCTGCACACCGTCTGCGAAGAAGCACGCTGCCCCAACCGGGGTGAATGCTGGAGCCGGGGCACTGCCACCTTCATGTTGCTCGGCGATGTCTGCACGCGCGCCTGTGGTTTTTGTGCCGTCAAAACCGGCCGACCGAGCAGCTATGACCGCGACGAGCCGCGTCGCATCGCCGACGCCGTGATGGGCATGGGCCTGAACTATGTCGTGCTTACCTCCGTCAACCGCGATGACCTGCCCGATGGCGGCGCACAAGTCTTTGCCGACACTCTACGTGAATTGCGCCGCCGCAAACCCGGCATCGGTCTGGAGCTGCTCACACCGGATTTTCAGCAATGCCAGGATGCCGCTATCGCCATGATCCTCAGTGCCTCACTGCTGCCGTGCATGGACGCACCAATGCCGCGAGCGGTCGCTCCCGGCATCCTGCCTCTCGCGGCATTGGTGCATCCCTGCACGTCGCAGGAGCGGCCACTGGTGTGGGGGCACAACGTAGAAACCGTACCACGCCTCTACAACACCGTGCGCAAAGGCTCCAAATATCAACGTTCGCTGCAACTGCTGGAAAAAGTCGCGCACCAATCCGCCGTGCAGGGATGCACAAGTGCCGCGAGAGGCACGACTCCAGGGATGGAGGAGGTAGGGCAATGCCGGGAGCAGTTGCCGAGGATGCCGGGAGCGGCCGGCGTAGAAGCCAAGTCATCGTTAATGCTAGGATTAGGCGAGAGCCGCGCCGAAGTGCTGGGCGTACTGCGTGACTTGCGCGCCGTGGGCGTGCAACGTGTCAGCCTGGGACAATATTTACGCCCTACGCGTCAACACTTGCCCGTGCAAGAGTACGTGACCCCAGAAACATTTAACAGCTACGAGCAAGAAGCGCGTAGCCTGGGTTTTTCATGGGTGAAAGCAGGCGCATTAGTGCGGTCTTCGTACCATGCGGAGGAGCGGCAGTGATTGGGAAACAGGCCGATATAATTGTTATTATGATATTAAACGGAAGGATCTAATGGGCAAAAAAACACCCTTGTATGATATGCATGTTGCAATGAGCGGAAAGATCGTTGATTTCAGCGGTTGGGATATGCCTTTACATTACGGCTCGCAAGTCGAAGAACACCACGCTGTACGCCGTGGCGCAGGAATGTTTGATGTATCGCACATGACCATTGTTGACCTGGAAGGTGAGCAAGTACGCGGCTTTCTGCGTTACCTGTTGGCGAATAATGTTGACCGTTTGAAGCAACCTGGTAAAGCACTCTATACCTGCATGCTGAATGAACGCGGTGGCGTTATTGACGACCTGATCGTTTACTTCATGAATGAAAAGTGGTTCCGTCTGGTCGTTAACGCCGCCACTCACGACAAAGATCTGGCATGGCTTGAGCGTCAGGCTCACGCGTTTCAGGTGCGTGTTACCGAACGTCAGGACTTGGCAATGATCGCCGTGCAAGGCCCCCAGGCGCGTGATACTGTGCATGCCGTGCTAGGCACTGCCGTTAAAGATGCGCTGGCGACACTCTCACCGTTTAATTCCAGACAAATCGGCGATATCTTTATCGCACGCACCGGTTACACTGGCGAAGATGGCTATGAAATCATTCTACCGGCGGATCAGGCCACCAATTTCTGGCAGGGTTTGCATGCCGCTGGTGTGAAGCCGATCGGACTGGGCGCACGCGATACATTACGCCTCGAAGCGGGCATGAACCTATACGGCGCCGACATGGATGAAAATATCACCCCCCTGGAATGTGGGCTGGACTGGACCATCGCGTGGGATCCTGCCACACGTGATTTCATCGGCCGCACTGCGCTCGAAATACAACGCAAAAACGGCGTGAAGCACAAGCTGGTCGGTTTAATCCTGAATGACAAAGGGGTGTTGCGTAATCATCAGCACGTCATTATTGAAGGGCGTGTCTGCGGGGAAATTACCAGCGGCAGTTTTTC
>JANOOA010000064.1:0-3244 GCA_031421115.1 Gammaproteobacteria bacterium
TCCCGGCGATACCATCTTCCGTCTCTACGACACCTACGGCTTTCCGGCTGATCTGACCGGCGACATTGCCCGCGAGCGTGGCTTGAGCCTCGATATGGCTGGATTTGAGCGCGAAATGGCCGCGCAACGTGATCGCGCCCGTGCTGCCAGCCAGTTTGATGTGGCCTATGGTGGCCGTCTCATGGGCGTGGAAGGCAAGACTGCTTTCAGCGGCCACGCGCAACTTGCAGACACTGCCACCGTCATCGCACTGTACCGTGAAGACGGCAACGCTGTGCCGATGCTTGAGGCAGCCCAAGGACAGGAACAGGGAGGTAAAGTAGTGCTGGATCGCACCCCGTTTTATGCCGAATCCGGCGGACAAGTGGGCGATATTGGCGTCATTAGCACCGCCCAGACTCACTTCGAGGTGCGCGACACTCAGAAACAGGGCGAGGGCGTGCATATTCATAACGGCGCGCTGACCAAGGGTGTGCTGCGCATAGGTGACGCCGTTGAAGCTGCCGTGAACCCCAAGGCGCGCCAGGCCATTGCGCTCAACCACTCCGCCACGCATTTGCTGCATGCCGCATTGCGCCGCGTGCTGGGCACCCACGTCGCACAAAAGGGATCGCTGGTTGATCCGCAGCGTCTGCGCTTTGACTTTTCACACTTTGAGCCGATGACGCCTGTCCAGATCAAGGAAGTTGAAACCCTGGTTAATGCGCAGATTCGCGTTAATCACGCCGCCCAAACCCGCGTTATGGCCTATGATCAGGCGGTGAGCGCGGGAGCGATGGCGCTGTTCGGTGAAAAATACGGTGACGAAGTGCGGGTGCTGAGCATCGGCGAATTTTCCACGGAATTGTGTGGCGGCACGCATGTGCAGCGTGCCGGTGACATCGGCGTGTTCAAAATTACCGCCGAAGCGGGCGTCGCGTCGGGGGTGCGGCGTATCGAGGCTGTTACCGGCCAGCGTGCGCTGGACTGGATCACCACTGACGAAACGCGGCTCCTGGTCAATGCCGACCTGGTCAAATCCAGCCGTGACGCGGTGGACGACAAAGTGCGTCAGCTTCTCGAACGCACCCGCAAGCTGGAAAAAGAACTGGAACAGCTCAAAGGCAAAATCGCCAGCAGTCAAGGCAGTGATCTTGCCATGCAGGCGGTGGATGTGGGTGGCATCAAGGTACTGGCCGCGCTGCTTGATGGCGTTGACCCCAAGGCCTTGCGTGATACCGTGGACCAGCTCAAAAACAAACTCGGCTCAGCAGCGATTATCCTCGCCGCCGTGGCAGACGGCAAAATCAGCCTGGTCGCGGGTGTCACCAAAGATTGTATGGCGCAAGTCAAAGCGGGTGATCTGGTGAATGCCGTGGCGCTGCAAGTGGGTGGTAAAGGCGGTGGTCGCCCCGACATGGCGCAGGCAGGTGGTGATAACCCGGCAGCGCTCGCCGCTGCGCTGGCCTCGGTGCCGGAGTGGGTGCGGGGTCGATTGAGTTAAAACCCGGGATAAAGAGTTTACCGCGTCAAGCCCATATAGAGCAGCGGCAGTTTTTCCGGCAGCCGTTGCACATGATCCACCACCATGTAGTTTTTCGCACCGAAAATGCGCGAGACATATTGATCAGCGCCGGGATCGAGGCTCAAGCAATAGGTCGTGATTCCGCTGCGCGCTAACTCTTCGACCGATTTTTTGGCGTCGAATCGAAGATACTGCGGATCGCGCACATCGTTATCAGCAGGTTCGCCATCGGTGACCACCAGCAATAATTTTTTATGACTGGGCTGGCGCTTAAGGATCGAGCCAGCATGACGTATCGCCGCACCCATGCGTGTGGAGAGTTCGCCGCGCATACCCGCCAGCCGGGCTTTAGCCTTGTCATCATAAGGCGCATCAAAATCCTTGAAACGGAAATACTCAATATCGTGACGGCCATTCGAGTCGAAGCCGTGAATGGCAAACGGATCGCCGATTTTATTCATCGCATCCGCCAGCAACACGGTGGCTTCGCGCGCCAGTTGCAACACACTGTTGTCCGAGCCGCGCACCGGATCATTGGTGGATTCCGAAAGATCAATCAGCACCAGCACTGACAGATCACGTACCTTGCGTACATTGCGCATCATGATGCGTGGATCAGGCTGCTCGCCCATGCGCATTTCGATCATGGCGCGAATCGCCGCATTCAAATCAATCTCGTCACCATCTTCCTGTTTGCGGATGCGCTGCACGCCTTGTGGTTGCATGCCCTCGATCAGGAATTTGAGACGACTGATAATCGGCTTGTGCTTAACCACAATCTCGTCGATGATCGCAACATCGCCGGGCGGGGCGCGCTTTTCCAAAACAGTACACCAGTCGGGTCGCTCCAGTTGCATCTGGTAATCCCACTCGGCGTAGTGATAGGGTTGCGGCGGTGGCTCACGCCCCTCTTTTTCATTGACGCTGTGAGTAGGATCCGCGTCGCGGAAAAATTCGGTGGCCAGCACCCAAACTTCACCGGCATCGTCGCCCGCGCCGGGTACGTCCAACGTGTTCAGCATCTCCATCAAGCTGGCGTATTTACGTACTTGTTGTACATTCATGCCTGCCACCACTTGCCCCGTTTCGAGCAAATCGGCGAACTCCCACATATAGCGATTGTCATCGCGATAGGGGATATCCACCACATCGTTGGCTGCTGAAAAAACTATCCCCATCGCTAATAACGCATCACTGAGTTGCAAGCCAATAGCGTGTGACATTTCTGTGGATTGTAACTGCGCCTGTTGTTCGCTAAACAATTGGCGGCCCAGTGTCACCCAGGCATGATCGTCACGATAGTCTGGATCTAGCCAGGCGTGCGCCAGACGCGCCATCAGTGCGCCAGCTGATTCACCTGCAGCAGGCGTTGCCGTATGCAAGGGTAACCAGATGTGTTGCAAACCAGGAAAGCGCTGCACGGCCAATGCCTCTACCCGCGCATCCTCGGCCATGCCAATCAGTGCGATCTGCAAGGCGGAGAGGTCGGCATCGTCAAGCTGTGTGGTTGTGTAAACGACATGGCATGCGGCATGTGCCGCAGCGGCGCGATACACTTCCAGTCCACTACATGAGGGATGGTCGTCATAGGCATCGGGCAAATGCATGATGAAGCCTTCGATGTAGGGGCGGTAGCCTTCACGCGATTCAAAATCGCCGCTGGTGGGACGCAGGTAAAAATCGCGCGCCCACAGTGCGCGCAAATACATGCCGATACGCCGCTGCACGTCGATAAACAAG
>JANOOA010000065.1:0-10444 GCA_031421115.1 Gammaproteobacteria bacterium
TGCTGCCTGAAGGCATTCAGGAGGTTTTGCCGCAGCAGGCAGAATACCTGGAAAGATTGCGCCGCGATTTGCTTGACCTGTTTCACACCTGGGGTTATGAGCTGGTTATTCCGCCGATTATCGAATATCTGGAATCGTTATTGATTGGTACCAGCGATGATCTGGATGTGCAGACGTTCAAACTGATTGATCAACTGACGGGTCGTTTGATGGGTGTGCGCGCTGATATGACGCCGCAGGTGGCGCGCATTGATGCGCACCGTCTCAAGCGTGAGGTGCCGACGCGGTTGTGTTACATGGGCACGGTGTTGCGCACCTATCCCGATGGCTTTGCGCGCACGCGCAGCCCGATGCAGATTGGTGCGGAGCTGTATGGCCATGCCGGCATTGAAAGCGATGTTGAAGTGTTGCACCTGTTGGTGGAAACGCTGGCGCTGACGGGTGTTAAGCAAGTGCATATTGATCTGGGGCATGTGGGTATTTTCCGTGCTCTGGCGCAGAACGCTGGTTTGGATGCCGAGCAGGAAATGACATTGTTTAACGCGCTGCAACGCAAAGCGCGCCCGGAGATCGAAGATTTATTGGCGCAGGTTAAAACCAGTGACGATGATCGATACTGGCTTACCCGGCTGGTGGATTTAAACGGCGGCGAAGAAGTGCTGGACGAGGCACGTAGCCTGTTCAAAAAAGCCGGTGCGCCAGTGTTAGCAGCGCTGGATAATTTGCAGCAGATTGCTGCGTTGGCGCATCGCCGCATGCCATCCATTCCGTTGCACTTTGATCTTGCTGAGTTGCGCGGTTATCACTATCAAACAGGTGTAGTATACGCGGCGTTTGTGCCCGGACATGGACAGGAAATCGCGCGCGGTGGACGCTATGATGACATTGGCCGCGTGTTCGGACGGGCGCGTCCCGCCACCGGATTCAGCGCCGATTTGATCACCTTGATTTCTTTGAGCGCCGCTGAGGTGCCGTATCAGGTACGTGCGATTTTTGCGCCGTGCATGGATGCACAAGTGCTGCGGGCGCAGGATGCGCAGGAGCTGCCGCCGTGCATGGATGCACAAGTGCTGCGGGCGCAGGATGCGCAGGAGCTGCCGCCGGTAGATGATGATGCCGAATTGCTGAGCGCGGTGCGTGATTTGCGCGCAGCCGGTGAACGGGTGATTTATGCGTTGCCTGGTGCGCGCGGTGATGCGGCCGAGATGGGTTGTGACCGTGTACTGGAGCGCCGTAATGGTCAGTGGGTTGTAGTTAAGTTGACGGATGTGAGATAAAAAATATGGGCAAGAATGTCGTTGTAATTGGAACGCAGTGGGGCGATGAAGGCAAAGGCAAGATCGTTGACCTGCTCACGGATCGTGTCAGTGCCGTGGTGCGTTTCCAGGGTGGGCATAATGCTGGCCACACCCTGGTGATTGACGGCAAAAAGACCGTGTTGCATCTGATTCCTTCCGGCATTTTGCGCGACAACGTGTTGTGCCTGATTGGTAATGGTGTGGTGCTGTCGCCACAAGCGCTACGTGAAGAAATTGAAATGCTGGAAAGTAATGGCGTACCGGCACGCGAGCGTTTGCGTATCAGCGAAGCCTGCCCGTTAATTTTGCCTTACCATGTGGCGCTGGATCGTGCGCGTGAAGTGGCACGCGGTGATGCGCCAATTGGCACCACGGGTCGTGGCATTGGCCCGGCGTATGAAGACAAGGTGGCGCGCCGTGCATTGCGCTTGGGCGATTTGTTTTACCGCGAGCGTTTCGCCGCCAAACTGGGCGAGATACTGGATTACCACAACTTTGTATTGCAGTATTATTACAAGGTCGAACCCATTGATTTTCAGCGGACACTCGATGAGTCATTGGCGATGGCGTCTTACCTCAAACCGCTGGTAGCTGATGTGCCTGAGTTGTTGCATCAATACCGTCAGAAGGGTGAGGGCATGTTGTTTGAGGGCGCGCAGGGCACCTTGCTGGACGTTGATCATGGCACCTACCCGTATGTCACATCATCCAACACCACCGCTGGTGGCGCGGCTACCGGCAGCGGTATGGGGCCGTGTGCCTTTGATTATGTTCTGGGTATCACCAAGGCTTATACCACGCGCGTGGGTTCAGGGCCATTTCCGACCGAGTTGTTTGATGAAATGGGTGAGCACTTGTCTGTGCGCGGGCGGGAATTTGGTTCCACTACGGGTCGTCGGCGTCGCTGTGGCTGGTTTGATGCCGTCGCATTGCGCCGCGCGATTCAAGTCAACAGCGTTTCCGGGTTGTGCATTACCAAGCTGGATGTGCTGGATGGCCTGGATACGATTCGTCTGTGCGTAGGCTATCGTTACAACGGCGAAGAAAGGCTCACGCCGCCAGTGGGCGCAGAAGCGTTTGCCAATTGTGAACCGGTTTATCTGGATATGCCGGGATGGAAGGAGTCCACTGTCGGCGTTCGGTATTATGATGAGTTGCCCGCTAATGCTCGTGCTTATCTGGCACGTATCGAAGCGATTGTTGAAATACCGATTGATATTATTTCCACCGGCGCGGATCGTGCGGATACGATTATTTTGAGAAACCCAGCGGATTAATTCCGTATGACCACGTCGACCGCTCGCAACAGTGGGGGGGCGACTGCATGCGACCACCACCGGCACTCGTACATCCATGCACAGCGGAAGGTAGAGCAATTCAGGAGCAGTTGCCGAGAAATCTTTATGTTGGGAGTGATTCTGGGGCAATCAGGAATCAATGTAACAGAAGGAATGGTGCCGAGGAGAGGACTTGAACCTCCACGGGGTTTCCCCCGCTAGCACCTGAAGCTAGTGCGTCTACCAATTTCGCCACCTCGGCAAGGTGTTTTTCGGTTCGACCCGGTGAACCAGGATCGAGTTAAGCAGTAATAGGCACATTATAACATGAAATCACGTAGAGGTATTTCTCTATATTTTTCACTAAGTTATTGGGAGGATGTGGTGCCCCGCCTACTATTTTCACCCAAGCCGCCGAGAATTCTGGGGTAAGCGGCTTGTTATACATAAAACACAGAAGGTGCGCACTTTAACCGGGGCGTGTTTTATTGTCAATATTTTACTGATTATTTTAAGGATTACATAGTTGAATAATTTTTCTTTTGGCCTGCTGTCACAGCGGCCGGTTATATGGCCCGTAAATCTCTTCGCGCCTTCCCACCCCCTACAGGGAGGTAAACACTGATGGCAAAGCATCGTAATACGGATCCGCACGCTGATCGTGAGGCGCAGAAATATGAGAACCCGATTCCCAGCCGCGAATTTATTCTGGAATATCTGCAAGAGCGTGGCGAACTACTTACCTATGAAGAACTGGTTACTTCATTGGGATTGCAAGGCGAAGAAGATCTGGAGGCGTTGCGCCGCCGTTTAAACGCCATGGAACGCGATGGCCAGGTGATGCGTAATCGCCGCAATGGCTATGGCCTGGTAGACAAGATGGATCTGGTGCCGGGCAAGGTGACTGGTCACCCCGATGGTTTTGGTTTTCTGGTGCCGGATGAAGGGGGCGAAGATCTTTTTCTGTCGCCCCGTCAAATGACGTTTTGCATGCACGGGGATCGTGCCGTGGCGCGTGTATCCGGTGTGGATCGCCGGGGTCGCCGCGAAGGTGTGCTGGTGGAAGTTCTGGAGCGCAACACGACCCAGGTGGTGGGTCGTTTCCGCACGCAGGAAGGCAATATTGGGTTTGTGACTCCCGACAACAAGCGCATTACCCACGATATCATGATTCCCGCCAATTATCAGGCGGGCGCGACGCACAACCAGATTGTGGTGGCCGAGTTGATTGAGCAGCCCAGCAAATATGCTAAACCGCTGGGGCGCATTGTGGAGATTCTGGGTGACCATATGGCGCCGGGTCTGGAGATTGAAGTGGCGATTCGCGCCCACGAAATTCCGCTGGCGTGGCCTCAACAAGTGCAGCAGGAAATCGCTACGCTGTCGCATGAAGTGCCTGAGGCCGCCAAGCAGGGCCGTGAAGATGTGCGTGGCTTGCCGTTGGTGACGATTGATGGTGTGGATGCGCGTGATTTTGATGATGCCGTGTATTGTGAGCGCCAGAAGCGCGGCGGTTGGCGTTTGCTGGTGGCGATCGCCGATGTGTCAAGCTACGTTAAATCTAACACAGCACTGGATGTTGAGGCGCGTTCACGCGGCAATTCCGTATATTTTCCGCAACGCGTGATTCCCATGCTGCCGGAAATTTTATCGAATGGCTTGTGCTCACTGAATCCGCATGTTGATCGGTTGTGCATGGTGTGCGATATGACCATTAATGCAGAAGGCGACATTACGCATTATCGTTTTTACGATGCTGTAATGCGTTCGGCAGCACGCCTGACGTACGATGAAATGGCCGCCATAGTGGTCGATAAAGATTCGCAGGCGCGCAGCAAATACCAGCCATTACTGCCGCATCTTGAAGAGCTGCACGCGCTATATCACACCATGATTGGTGCGCGTCAGCGACGCGGCGCCATTGACTTTGAGACTACTGAAACACGTATCGTGTTTGGCGAAGATCGTAAAATAGAATGCATTGTTCCGGTAGTACGCAATGATGCGCACCGCATTATCGAAGAATGTATGATCGCTGCGAATGTCGCGGCGGCATGGTTTTTAAGTAGCCGAAAAATACCAGTGGTATACCGGGTGCATGAAGGCCCCAATGAAACCAAGTTGAACGATTTGCGTGAATTCCTGCGTGAATTAGGTCTCAATCTACGTGGCGGGGATAAACCCCAAGCCCGCGATTATGCCGAGTTATTAAATAAAATCCGGCTGCGCCCCGATTTTGGTTTAATACAAACAGTGATGTTACGTTCCTTGAGCCAGGCGACCTATACACCGGTGAATGTCGGTCACTTCGGTCTGGCACATGAGGCCTATACGCACTTTACCTCGCCGATCCGGCGCTATCCTGATCTGTTGGTACATCGGGCGATTCGTCATGCTTTGGGCGAGGGTACCGCCAAGAATTTTGCATATGATGTGGCGGCCATGGAAAGCATGGGATTGCATTGCTCGGCTACCGAGCGGCGTGCTGATGAAGCCACCCGTGATGCGGTGGACTGGCTGAAATGTGAATTCATGATGAATAAAGTGGGCGAAGAGTTCGACGGTATTATCACCGGCGTGACATCCTTCGGTATCTTTGTCGAGTTGCGTGAAATCTTTGTCGAAGGTCTGGTGCATGTGACAGCGCTGAAAAATGATTATTATCACTTTGACAGTGCGCGTCACCGCTTGCAGGGTGAACGCACCGGAAAGAACTATCGGCTCGCTGATCCTGTGCGCATCAAGGTGATGCGTGTTGATCTTGATAACAAGAAAATAGATTTTGAATTGGCTGGCATTGAATCAATCAGGGAAGAAAAGCCTGCCCATGCAGTGTCCGCACGGGGTGCTGAGGAAAATATGTCTGTTGCGCCCAAGGGAAAAGCCAAATCCAAAAGAAGATCCAGCGCTAAAAAATCCACCAAAAAGAAATCGGCGCATCAATGAAAACAGCGCATCACATAATATACGGCATACATGCTGTGCAAGCCGCGTTACAACGTGATGCGTTGAATGTCACTGAGGTGATGATTGAGTCGGGTCGCAAAGACGCGCGTGTCCAGGCGCTGCTGGACAAGGTCGCAGCGCAACACACTGAAGTGCGGCGTGTCACTGGTAAAGAGCTGGATGCGCTGGTGCCTGATGCGCGTCACCAGGGGGTGGTGGCACGTTGCCGTGTAGTCACTGTATGGCAGGAAGATGATCTCGACGCATTGCTGGAAGGATTGTCGGTGCCTCCTTTGTTGCTGGTGCTGGATGGTGTGCAGGATCCACATAATCTAGGCGCCTGTCTGCGTAGTGCCGATGCTGCGGGTGTACACGCCGTGATTGCACCGCGTGACCGCGCCGTGGGTCTTACACCGGTGGTACGCAAAGTTGCCAGTGGCGCTGCGGAAACGGTGCCGTTTATCCAGGTTACGAATCTTGCGCGCACCCTGCGCATGCTCAAAGATAAGGGTCTGTGGACGGTGGGTGCGGATGCCGAAGGTGATGGCGATGTGTTCAGTGCCGATTTGCGCGGCCCGACAGTGTTGGTGATGGGGGCAGAAGGGCAGGGCATGCGGCGCCTTACCAGAGAGCATTGCGATCTGCTGGTGCGCATTCCCATGCAAGGCACCGTGGAAAGCCTGAATGTGTCCGTTGCCACAGGCATTTGTCTGTTTGAGGCCGTGCGGCAGCGTGTCTCGAATAAAAAATCTCCTTGACAGAGCCGCAAAGACGACGTAGAGATAATTATCATGCACGGCTGTTGTAAGCGCGTGTAACCTCCGCTCAGCTTTGCCGGTAATTTCAGTAAGCTCTACATGACTAAAAAAACTGCGTGCCTATGGTTTATTGTTGTCAGATCTGGCCTGCGCGAGCGCGCACGGTAGTGATTTCAAGCCTTTTGTAGGCATGGAGCTGGTTTCATCCAGCCTGATACCCCGGTCAGGCACCGCAAGCACTCTGCAACGCCGAACGTGCCGTTCGTATTTTGACAACAATTTCTAAGGCAGCTTTTGCACCTTCACATTTCCCATGCCAATAAACAGATTGGTGAAAAAACCAAACACTGATATAAAAACCGCAATGAAGAAGCCCGTCCAGAATCCTTCAATACTAAAGCCGGGCACTAGCCATGCCACCAGCAATAGCATTGAGGTGTTGATGACAAGCACGAAAAACCCCAGCGTCATCACGGATAAGGGCAGGGTGAGAATCAGCAGCACGGGGCGGATAATAGCATTCACAAATCCCAGCAGTAAACCTGATGCCCACAGCGCGCCCGCGCTGGTAAAAGAAATGCCTGCGAATAGATAACTGGCCGCCCATAAAGCCAGAGTGTTGATGGTCCAGCGCAATGCAAATAGCAGTACAGGGTGCAGATTGGTTGTCATTTGAAGTTTATCCAGCGTCGAGTTGCAGCAGCCGGAGTGTTTCGCCAAAGTGGGTTTTCGCTTCGATCACTACCGGTTCAATGACATTTTCTGAGAGGCCTATTATATCCCATGTGGCATTTTTCAGGGGCGCTACGTACTGATTGCCGCTGTTGCCAAAGCAGGCGGCAGTAGCAATGATGTTAGCCAGATGGATCAACGTCGCATCGACGGGAAAGTGTGTGGCTTTTTCCGGGGCGTGATGAAACGCGACGACCCTTCCCAGATGTTTTGGTAGATTCCAGGCGCTCAATAATTCCTCATGTGCCAGATCAGGAATTTTGCGGTAAATAAGCAGATTGCCAATGGAAAATTTCTGGCAAAGAGATCAAAAACCTTGCCAAGGTCGTTGTCTGCATACGCAGAGCCTCCATTTTCGCAGTATGAGAACATTATAAATGGTATTTTAGTAATTTCCTACTCACTAAGGTATTGATATTGCGCGTTTTCTGGCGATCAAAAAGTATTTTTGATCGAGTAAAATAGCCATAACGATGGTATGGGCATGGTCAGGTGGCTAAGCATTCCCAGTAAAAGCATACATTTTTAGCAGACTGCGGGGCATCCCGAGAAATTTTCTGTAGCCGTTTCGCTGTAAGAGGCTCACCAGCAGATCAGTAAGGTGCAGCAAGTAACTATTTATGGTAAAATTTTTGGTTTATATGGGAACTCCTGAAAATGGCTGTAGCGAGCTTTTGGGAAGTTCCGTAAACATGTTTTTGCCCCCCCACGGGACCCTGTATAAGGATTAGTTTCTCCGCATGAGCCAGTTCGCCAAAGAAGTCCTCCCCGTCAATATTGAAGAGGAGATGAAGCAGTCGTACATGGAGTACGCCATGAGCGTCATCGTCGGGCGCGCCCTGCCGGATGTGCGTGATGGCCTTAAGCCGGTGCATCGCCGGGTACTGTATGCCATGCGCGAGCTGGGCAACGATTGGAATAAGCCTTACAAGAAATCGGCGCGTGTGGTCGGTGATGTGATTGGTAAATACCATCCGCATGGCGACACGGCGGTGTATGACACTATCGTACGCATGGCGCAGTCATTTTCACTGCGCTACATGCTGGTGGATGGTCAGGGTAACTTCGGTTCGGTAGACGGCGACGCGCCCGCCGCGATGCGTTACACCGAAGTGCGCATGTCACGCATTGCGCATGAGCTGCTTGCTGACCTTGACAAGGAAACCGTCGACTTCGCCCCCAATTACGACGAATCCGAAATCGAGCCACGGGTGTTTCCGGCGCGTATCCCCAATCTGCTGGTAAATGGTTCGACGGGCATTGCTGTCGGCTTGGCCACCAATATTCCGCCGCACAACCTCACTGAAGTGGTGAACGCGTGCCTGGCACTGATTGATGACCCGAGTCTGGATATTGCCGCGTTGATGGCCTATGTGCCTGGTCCTGACTTCCCCACAGCGGCTATTATTAACGGCTCGCGCGGCATCCACGAGGCGTATCACACTGGGCGCGGGCGCATTTATGTGCGTGCGCGCACTCATGTGGAAGTTGATGAGGCGCGCCACGGCAAGCAAACCATTGTTGTCACCGAATTGCCTTATCAGGTGAACAAGGCACTGTTGCTGGAGCGTATTGCTGATCTGGTAAAAGAGAAAAAGATTGAAGGCATCACCGAGCTGCGTGACGAGTCTGACAAAGACGGCATGCGCATGGTCATCGAACTGCGGCGCGGTGAAATGGCCGAAGTAGTGATTAACAATCTGTGGCAGCACACGCAGATGCAAAGCGTCTACGGTATCAACATGGTGGCGCTGGTCGATGGTCAGCCGCGTTTGCTGAACCTCAAGCAGATTCTTGAAGCCTTTATTCGGCATCGCCGTGAAGTGGTGACACGTCGCACCGTATTTGATCTGCGTAAGGCGCGTGAACGGGCGCATATTTTGGAAGGGCTGGCGATCGCGCTGGCGAACATTGATCCGATCATCGCGCTGATCAAGGCCGCATCGAGTCCGGCGGAGGCGAAGATCGGACTCATGGGGCGCGCCTGGGCACCCGGTCTGGTCACTGACATGCTGGAGCGTGCCGGCAGCACCGCATCGCGTCCCGACGGGCTGGCGCCGGAATTTGGTTTGAGTATGCAGGCGGGTGTGCAAGGTTATCGCTTGTCTGCGGAGCAGGCGCAGGCGATTCTGGATTTGCGTCTGCATCGCTTGACAGGTCTTGAACAGGATAAAATACTCAGTGAGTACAAAGATATACTCGTCAAAATTAAGGATTTACTGGATATTCTGAATGACCCGGAACGCCTCATGCAGGTGATCCGCGAAGAGCTGTTGGCGATCCGCGAACAGTACGGTGACAAGCGCCGCACGGAAATCATCACCACCCATCAGGATCTCAGCCTGGCTGATCTCATCAATGAAGAAGATGTGGTGGTGACGCTCTCGCACGCCGGTTATGCCAAATCGCAGCCACTCACCATGTACCGCGCACAACGTCGCGGCGGCAAGGGCAAGGCGGCTACCAGCATGAAAGAAGAAGATGTCATTGATAAGCTGTTTGTCGCCAGTACCCATGACACAATTTTGTGTTTCTCGAGTCGCGGCAAAGTCTATTGGATGAAAGTCTATGACTTGCCGCAGGCCAGCCGTATTGCGCGTGGCAAGCCCATGGTCAATCTGCTGCCGCTGGAAGAGGGCGAACGCATCAACGCCATTCTGCCGGTGCGAGAATACGAAGCCGGTAAATTTGTCTTCATGGCGACCAGCAGTGGCATTGTCAAAAAAACTTCGCTGGAGGAATTTTCACGCCCACGTACTAACGGTATTATTGCTGTGGAATTGCTGGGTGACGACCGCCTGGTGGGTGTGGATGTCACCGATGGCACCAAAGACGTCATGCTGTTCGCCAGTAGCGGCAAAGCGGTGCGCTTTAACGAAAACGATGTGCGTCCGATGGGTCGCACCGCGCGTGGTGTGCGTGGCATCACGTTGGGCACCGGCCAGCAGGTGATTTCATTGATTATCGCGGCGTCGGCGTCGCAGGGTGATGCTGCTACGCAGGGTGATGTGCTCACTGCCACCGAGCGTGGTTATGGCAAGCGCACTGCGATCAGTGATTATCCCGTGCATGGGCGCGGTGGCCAGGGTGTGATCTCGATTCAGACCAGTGGCCGTAATGGCAACGTGATCGGCGCAGTATTAGCTAACCACGAAGATGAAATCATGTTGATTAGTGATGGTGGCACGCTGGTGCGCACGCGCGTTAGCGAAATTTCAGTGCTGGGCCGCAACACTCAGGGCGTGAAACTGATTAGCCTGGATGACAGCGAAAAGCTGGTGGTAGTAGAGAAAGTTGCGAGTATTGCAGAAGAAGCGGCTACCGGAACAGTGGAGCCGAGTTCCGAATAATCCAATGTAGGGGGCAGGTTACCAACCTGCCCAAGTCAAATGTAGGATGGGTTAGCGTTTTTCGCGTAACCCATCAAGCGTTG
>JANOOA010000066.1:0-2507 GCA_031421115.1 Gammaproteobacteria bacterium
GTGGAATTGCTGACACAGATGCGGGGGGAAATAGTCGAAGTGGAGCTGACGCGTGAGCGCTATGGGCAAGATCTTTTCCAGATAGGTGATCAGGTGATTATCCGCCCGCGCAATGTGCGGGTGTTTCTGAAAAACCAGGCTACTTGAAGTGCTATATTGATAGCACGTTGTTATTCAGGATGCCGGGTTAACAAACCGGCACCACTGCCCTGCTGAAAGAACTGCACCAGGGGATGGGAATAATTAATAACACCACCGTGATTAATCCCATCCTTTAATAACTCACGGGCTTGCACTGCCTCGGTGGGCACCGGCAAAGAGTGGCGGATTTTCCACTTGGTGATACCTGCAAAATCAAACTTGGCGTAGAATAAGGGACGCCCTATTACCATAATGGCGCGCTCTCCGGCGCTGGACGCTTTGGTAATCGCCGCACGCACCAACGCTGAGCCAATGCCACGGTGTGATTGCGAAGGCACCACCGCCATCGGCGCCAGCGCTAATATAGCCACGTCATTTTCGGAATACTGTAAATGGATGCGAGACAGCAGGATATGCCCTACCACGCGACCGTCAATATCTGCCACTAACGACAAGTCCGGAATAAAATCTCTGGATTGCCGCAGGGCAGTGACTAATTTTGCTTCGGCTTCGCCTTCAAAGGCGCTGATATTGACAACATTAATTGCCGCCGCATCAGCAGCGGTTTCCTGCCGGATAATAATGTCTGACATTGCCATGTGCGGGATCCTTATCATAAATGGACATAAACGGGTGTCTTGTCATATCATCGGCGCGCACAAGCTTTACTTTAAACCTGGATTTTCCATTAGCCTCGTAGCGAGGATGCGCAAGGTGCTGAAGATGGGCGAGAAACGTTGAAAAGCAGTCGGAAGCGTAGTCACTCTACGGTGACAGTTTTCAACTTTTCTCGCACAGATTCAGTGCTTGGTGCGGCCGCAGTAGAGGGCTAATGGAAAAATCCGGGTTAAAATGCCCCTCCCGCATGCCGGAGAGGAGCCGCCAGTAAGTTAGCTACGTTGTTGTGCGCGCAATGCGGCAATCCGTTCTTCCAGAGGGGGGTGCGTCATAAATAGGCGTTTCATGCCATGCCCGATGCCACCTGAGATACCAAACGCGGCCATTTGATCGGGTAAATGCGGCTGGTTTACACCCTGCTTCAAGCGCTCCAGCGCCGCGATCATTTTTTCACGGCTGGCCAGACTGGCACCGCCTGCATCGGCACGAAACTCGCGGCGACGGCTGAACCACATCACAATGATACTCGCCAGCACACCCAACACCAACTCGGCAATAATCGAGGTTATCCAGAATGCCGGGCCGTGACCCCGCTCCGTCTTGAATATCACACGATCGACAAAATGACCAATCACGCGTGACAGCACGATGACAAACGTGTTCACCACTCCCTGAATAAGCGCCATGGTAATCATGTCACCGTTCGCTACGTGGCTCACTTCATGCGCCAGCACCGCCTCAGCTTCGTCCTGGTTCATGGCACTCAACAGACCGGTGCTTACCGCCACCAAAGCGTTATTGCGGCGCATACCGGTGGCAAAGGCATTCACATCCGGCGAATCGAAAATGGCGACCTCAGGCATGCCAATGCCGGCCTTTTGCGCCTGCCTGCGCACGGTTTCCACCAGCCATTTTTCAGTGGCATTGGCGGGCTGTTCAATTACCCGCGCACCCATCATGCGCTTGGCGGTCCATTTGGAAATCGCCAGCGAAATGAAAGAGCCTGTCATGCCAATAATAGCTGCATAAATCAGCAGCGATGTCATATTTAAATCCACACCTTGCCTATCAAGAATGCCTTCAATGCCTAGCAGCCGCATGGAAACACTCAAAACCGCCAAAATTGCAATATTGGTCGCCAAAAATAACAAAATGCGCTTCATTCAAAACCCCACAGGTTAAACAGACAACGGATTAGATGGGGTTGAACGTAACAAGTTCAAGTCCCCTTTTCCGTTTACAGACAACGCCGTATTGTGCCATATCTACCCTGTGTTATAAATAGGGATTACTGCCAAATATATTAAAGTTGCCAATAAAATCAAATAATTAATATTAATTAATAATGTAACTATTCAGCACCTTTCTCGGCAAAATCGAGTTTGTTCTGAATAAACCCCGGCCATTTACCTTGGAAAAGACGTTCCAGCGCTTCGCCTGTACCGACCCCGTTCTTGCGGCAGGTCGATAAATAGGAGCGCATTCGACAGAAGACTTTGGCGCCATCCATCGAGCGGAAACAGCCCGATATTTTCTGTTGTACTTTGGTCATACGAATATCGCGCTCGCCTTGATTGTTGGTGAACGGAACATCGGCATTTTCCATAAACCTAAAAACCGCAATTCATCCACGAAAAACACGAAAGGCACGAAATAAAACAAGAAGTTGCATTGCTTTAACATCTCACCCATTGGGTATTAATTCTATAGTGGACCCCAATTTTCGGACAATGGATTAAGATGGTAGC
>JANOOA010000067.1:0-2071 GCA_031421115.1 Gammaproteobacteria bacterium
TTGCTCTACCTTCCGCCATCCATGGCGGTCGCCTGCGCCCACTGCACTTGGGCATCCGCCGTGCAGGGATTCACAAGTGCCGCCAGAGGCAGGATGCCGAAAGCGGCCTGCCCGGCGCAAGTGTCGCGGAAGGGTCGCTCCAACGCATCCGGCAACTGCGCCTGCGTTGCCCTACTTTCCGCCATCCATGGCGCACGGAGCGCATGGCGCGGGGAGCGACCGACTGGCCGCCCCCTTCGTGGCTATGACTTATACGTCCCTTTCGGCACTATGGAGGCCACGGAGCTTCTTTGCACTTTTATTTCGACAGCCGTGGCAATTTCGATGGTAATAAAGCTCTCGTCAACACGTGTGATTTTCCCCAGCAAACCGCCGCTGGTAACTACTTCGTCATTTTTGGCCAGGGCTTCGATGAGTTTTTTGTGTTCTTTGGCACGCTTCATCTGGGGACGAATCAGCATGAAATAAAACACGATAAAAATCAGGATTAACGGTATAAATTCGATGATGTTGAAGCCGCCCGGAGCGGCAGCGGGCGCGGCTTCAGCCCACGCATCAGAGATAAAAAAGCTCATGTGTTGTGTTCCCTTGTCTAAATAAATATAGTTTTTAAGCGGCTGCGGTAAAACCGCTATTATGGCACAGGCTGCGGGGATTGCGTACGTTTGGCATAAAAATCCATGATAAAGGCCGCCAGATGTCCTGCCGCAATCGCCTCACGCAGACCGCTCATCAGTTCCTGGTAGTAATAAAGGTTGTGAATGGTGTTTAATCGCGCCCCCAGGATTTCGTTACACTGGTCAAGATGGCGCAAGTAGGCGCGGCTGTAGTTACGGCAGGTATAACAGCCACAGGTTTTGTCGAGTGGCCGGGTATCCGTTCGATAGGTGCTGTTGCGAATGCGGATTTCGCCCTGGTGCGTGAATAAATGGCCGTTGCGGGCATTGCGTGTAGGCATTACACAATCGAACATGTCGATGCCGCGCTGCACCGCTTCAACGATGTCCTGCGGCGTGCCTACGCCCATTAAATAGCGCGGATGATCTGTCGGCAGACGGGGGATGGTGTGCTCCAGCACACGCAGGCGGTCGTCCTTGGGCTCGCCCACTGACAAGCCACCGATCGCGTAGCCATCAAAACCAATCTCTTTCAAGCCGTCGGCTGAAATAGCGCGTAACGCGGGGTACACGCCTCCCTGGACGATGCCAAACAGTGCTGCCGGACTATCGCCATGCGCCTGTTTGCTGCGCGCCGCCCAGCGCATGGACAATTCCATGGAGTCGCGCGCCTGCTGTTCAGTGGCGGGGTACGGGGTACATTCGTCGAATACCATGACAATATCCGACCCCAGGGCACGCTGCACGTCCATGGAGCGTTCGGGGTCGAGAAACACTTTGTCGCCATTCACGGGCGAGCGAAATTCCACACCCTTTTCGGTGATCTTGCGCATTTCTCCCAGGCTAAATACCTGAAATCCTCCGGAATCGGTGAGAATCGGCCCGTCCCAGCGCATGAAATCGTGCAGATCACCGTGCAGGCCAATCACCTCCACTCCCGGTCGCAACATCAGGTGAAAGGTGTTACCGAGGATAATTTGCGCCCCCAGGCCACGCAGTTCCTCGGGCGTCATGGCCTTGACCGTGCCATAGGTGCCCACCGGCATAAACGCCGGGGTATCTACTACGCCGCGCACAAAGTTGAGTCGCCCGCGCCGCGCCGCACCATCAGTGTTTAAAAGTTCGAATTTCATAAGGGCTGTCATAGAGCGCGATTGTAGCATAGCCAGATTTTTGCTAAAGTTCGTAATAGTAGTTTCACAAAGAGGTTATAACTTTGGCCAAGAAAAACACCGCCCCCACCGCGACAGCAGAGTCCATAAACTTTGCCATTAACTTTGAAGATGCGCTCAAAGAACTGGAAAGTCTGGTGGCACGCATGGAACAAGGCGACCTGGCGCTGGAAGAGTCGCTGACCTGCTTCGAGCGCGGCATTGCCCTCACCCGCACCTGCCAGCAATCCCTGAAAAGTGCCGAACAAAAAATACAGATGCTGGTTGAGAAAGATGGACGGG